>NZ_JBNNVR010000016.1:0-76290 GCF_050280645.1 Pseudomonas sp. NPDC089554 | reverse complement strand
GCATCTTCGTCAGCGTGGTGCGCCACCAGGGTTTCGCCAATGCCCAGCGCGAGCTGAACCATGACTTCCACTTCGTCGCCAACCTGAACGACTTTCGACGGGTGGATGTTCTTGTTGGTCCAGTCCATTTCGGAAACGTGTACCAGGCCTTCGACACCCTCTTCCAGCTCGGCGAAGCAGCCGTAGTCGGTCAGGTTGGTGACGCGAGCGGTAACACGAGTACCTTCTGGGTAGCGAGCGGTGATAGCAACCCACGGATCTTCGCCCATCTGCTTCAGACCCAGGGAAACGCGGTTGCGCTCACGGTCGAACTTCAGGACGCGAACGTCGACTTCGTCACCAACGTTGACGATTTCCGACGGGTGCTTGATGCGCTTCCAGGCCATGTCGGTGATGTGCAGCAGGCCGTCGATGCCGCCCAGGTCCACGAAGGCGCCGTAGTCGGTGAGGTTCTTGACGATACCTTTGACCTGTTGGCCTTCCTGCAGGGTTTCCAGCAGGGCTTCGCGCTCGGCGCTGTTCTCGGCTTCCAGCACGCTGCGACGGGAAACGACAACGTTGTTGCGCTTCTGGTCCAGCTTGATGACCTTGAATTCCAGCTCTTTGCCTTCCAGGTGGGTGGTGTCGCGCACAGGGCGGACATCAACCAGGGAGCCCGGCAGGAACGCACGGATGCCGTTAACGTCGACAGTGAAGCCGCCCTTAACCTTACCGTTGATAACGCCCTTGACCACTTCTTCGGCGGCGAAAGCTGCTTCCAGAACAATCCAGCACTCGGCGCGCTTGGCTTTTTCACGGGACAGTTTGGTTTCGCCAAAGCCGTCTTCTACCGCGTCCAGCGCAACGTGAACTTCGTCACCGACCTTGATGGTCAGTTCGCCAGCTTCGTTGTAGAACTGCTCGAGCGGGATGACACCCTCGGACTTCAGGCCAGCGTGTACGGTAACCCAGTCGCCGTCGATGTCGACAACGATACCGGTGATGATTGCACCCGGCTGAAGATTGAGGGTTTTCAGGCTTTCTTCAAAGAGTTCTGCAAAGCTTTCGCTCATTTTAATTCCTGTTGATTCGGGCGATTGAACCGCCCACAGCCACATTCCAGACAATGTGGGTTTCGTTCATATAAAGGAACGCGGGCAAGACGTTGACTGGTGACCTTGCCTGCTTTCCTGGTTATCAGAGCAGATCGCGCTGGGCGAGCTCGCTCCTGATACGTTGCAACACCTGCTCGATGGACAACTCGGTGGAGTCCAGCTGGATGGCATCGGCCGCTGGTTTCAGCGGGGCCACCGTACGCTGGGTGTCACGCTCATCGCGTGCACGTATCTCATCCAGCAGACTCGCCAGACTAACATCTTCACCCTTGCCCTTCAACTGCAAATAACGGCGTCGAGCGCGTTCCTCTGCACTGGCGGTGAGGAATACCTTCAAGGGTGCATCCGGGAACACCACTGTGCCCATGTCCCGGCCATCGGCAATCAGCCCTGGCGCTTCGCGGAACGCACGCTGACGCTGCAACAGCGCCTCGCGCACCGCAGGCAGCGAGGCCACCATCGAGGCGCCAGCACCGACAGTCTCGGTGCGGATGACGTTGCTGACATCCTCGCCCTCAAGAATGATTTGTTGCAGCTTACCGGGCTCAGCCGCGATGAACTGCACATCCAGATGGGCAGCCAGGGCCTTGAGCAGCTCTTCGTTGGTCAGGTCGACACCGTGATTGCTGGCGGCAAAGGCCAGCAGGCGATACAGCGCGCCAGAATCCAGCAGGCGCCAACCCAGTTCGCGCGCCAGCAGGCCAGCGACGGTGCCCTTGCCCGAGCCGCTCGGCCCATCAATGGTGATGACCGGCGCTAGCATATTCACGACTTGCCCTCTTCAGCCACGTTAACCCCAACTTCAGCGCACAATGCCAGGAAGTTAGGGAAAGAGGTGGCGACGTTGGCGCAATCATGGATGCGGATCGGCGCACTGGCGCGCAGCGAGGCGATGCTGAAGGCCATCGAGATGCGGTGGTCGCCATGGCCATGCACTTCACCGCCGCCGATCTGGCCACCGTCGATGATGATGCCATCCGGGGTCGGCTCGCATTTCACGCCCAGGGCGATCAGGCCATCGGTCATGACCTGGATGCGATCGGATTCCTTGACCCGCAGCTCTTCGGCACCACGCAGCACAGTACGCCCTTCGGCGCAGGCCGCGGCGACGAACAGCACAGGGAATTCGTCGATGGCCAACGGCACCAAGTGCTCGGGAATCTCGATACCCTTGAGCTTGGCCGCACGCACGCGCAGATCGGCCACCGGCTCGCCGCCGACTTCACGCTGGTTTTCCAGGGTGATATCGCCGCCCATCAGGCGCAGGATGTCGATCACCCCGGTACGGGTCGGGTTGATACCGACATGCTCCAGCACCAGCTCCGAACCTTCTGCAGCGATGGACGCCGCGACCAGGAAGAAGGCCGAGGAGGAAATGTCCGCTGGCACTTCGATACGGGTTGCGCTCAGCTTGCCACCCGCCTTGAGCGAGGCAACCGGGCCGTTCGACTCCACCGCGTAGCCAAAACCTCGCAGCATACGCTCGGTGTGGTCACGGGTCGGTGTAGGCTCGATGACGGTGGTGGTGCCTTCGGCGTACAGGCCTGCCAGCAGCAGGCAGGATTTGACCTGGGCACTGGCCATCGGCAGCGTGTAGTTCAGCGCCTTGAGCTTGTGGCCGCCACGGATGGTCAGCGGCGGACGCCCGTCCGGGCCCGTCTCGACCACCGCGCCCATTTCGCGCAGCGGGTTGGCCACTCGGTTCATCGGACGCTTGGACAGCGAGGCATCGCCGGTCATGGTGGTGTCGAACGGCTGGGCCGCCAACAGGCCGGACAACAAGCGCATGGAGGTGCCGGAGTTGCCGACGTACAGCGGCCCAGGCGGCGGCTTCAGACCATGCAGGCCGACGCCATGGATAGTCACGCGGCCATGGTGCGGGCCTTCGATGACCACGCCCATGTCACGAAAGGCCTGGAGGGTCGCCAGGGCGTCCTCGCCTTCGAGGAAACCTTCCACCTCGGTGACGCCTTCGGCCAGCGAGCCGAGCATGATCGAGCGGTGGGAAATCGATTTGTCGCCCGGTACGCGAATCCGTCCGGACACGCGGCCACCAGGTTGGGCCAGGAAAATCAGGTCGTTGGCGTTCATAGCGTCCACATAGGCCCGACGGGCCAGGATTTTACTGAAATGCTCTCGGGCCACCCGGGCGCGGGTGAAAACACCCAGCAGTTGGTGCCCGTCCCCAGCATCGACCGCATCGCGCAAGGCGTCGAGATCGCTGCGAAATGTATCCAGCGTGCGCAGGACAGCTTCGCGGTTGGCGAGGAAGATGTCGTGCCACATGATCGGGTCGCTACCGGCGATTCTCGTGAAATCGCGAAAGCCCCCCGCAGCGTACCGGAAGATTTCCAGGTTTTCATTGCGCTTGGCCAAGGAGTCGACCAGGCCAAAGGCCAGCAGGTGCGGCAAATGGCTGGTAGCAGCCAATACCTCGTCATGGCGCTCTACCGGCATGTGCTCGACATCGGCCTCGAGCGCACGCCACAAGCGATCGACCAACGCCAGCGCAGCCGGGTCGGTTTCCGCCAGTGGCGTAAGGATGACTTTATGGCGGCGGAACAGCGCGGCGTTGGAAGCCTCCACCCCACTCTGCTCGGAACCCGCGATCGGGTGTCCCGGCACGAAGCGTGGCAGGCGTGCGGCAAAGGCTTCGCGCGCAGCGCGCACCACATTGCCCTTGGCGCTGCCGACGTCGGTGATGATCGCATCGCCCAGGTCAAGCTGGGCCAGGCGCGCCAGCAGCTTTTCCATCGCCAGGATCGGCACCGCCAACTGGATAACGTCAGCCCCTACGCAGGCCGCCGCGAGATCTTCCTCGCAGCGGTCGACCACGCCCAGCACGACCGCCTGCTTGCGCGACTGGGCATCGAGGTCGACACCCACCACCTCACGGCACAGGCCACTTTCGCGCAGGCCCTTGGCGAACGAGCCGCCGATCAGGCCAAGGCCGACCACGACCAGGCGGTCGATGATCGGCGCAGTTTTGTTTGTTACGGCATCTACCACGAGTGCGAACCCTGTTCAGAAATCAAGACAGTGTGTGAGCCCTCATGGGCTCGGATCAAAGCACCGCCTTCGGATAGGAACCCAACACCTTGAGCGCCACCGCCTCCTGGCTGATCTTTTCCAGCACCGCCTTGATCAGCGGGTCGCGGTGATGGCCGACGAAGTCGATGAAGAACACGTAGGTCCATTTACCGCTGCGCGACGGGCGGGTCTCGATGCGGGTGAGGTCGATGCCGTTCTCGTGGAATGGCACCAGCAGCTCGTGCAGCGCACCCGGCTTGTTGCTCATGGAAACGATGATCGAGGTCTTGTCATCGCCAGTTGGCGGCACTTCCTGGTTGCCGATCATCAAGAAGCGCGTGGAGTTGTCCGGGCGGTCCTCGATCTTCTCGGCAAGGCGAGTCAACTCGTACAGGTTGGCTGCCATGTCGCCGGCGATGGCCGCCGAATTCCACTCACCCTTCACGCGCTTGGCCGCCTCGGCGTTGCTCGATACCGCCACGCGCTCGACGTTCGGGTAGTGGGCATCCAGCCACTTGCGGCACTGGGCCAGGGACTGGGCATGGGAGTAGATGCGGGTGATGCTGTCGGTCTTGGTGTTCTCGCCCACCAGCAGGTGGTGGTGGATACGCAACTCCACCTCGCCGCAGATCACCATGTCGTGCTCGAGGAAGCTGTCGAGGGTGTGGCTGACGGCGCCTTCGGTGGAGTTTTCCACCGGCACCACGCCGAAGTTGACGGCGCCAGCCGCCACTTCACGGAACACTTCGTCGATAGCCGCCATCGGGCGGCTGACCACTGCATGGCCGAAGTGCTTCATGGCCGCAGCCTGGGTGAAAGTACCCTCCGGGCCGAGGTAGGCGACTTTCAGCGGCTCTTCCAGCGCCAGGCAGGACGACATGATTTCGCGGAACAGCCGCGCCATCTCTTCATTGTCCAGCGGCCCCTTGTTGCGCTCCATCACGCGCTTGAGCACCGCAGCTTCGCGCTCTGGGCGGTAGAACACCGGCTTCTCGCCTTCAGCGAGGGTCGCGGTCTTGACCCTCGCCACTTCCTGGGCGCAGCGGGCACGCTCGCTGATCAACTCGAGAATCTTCTCATCGAGGCTGTCGATACGTACGCGCAGCGCCTTGAGCTCGTGTTCGGACATCAGCCGCGCTCCTTCTCGAACTCAGCCATGTACGCCACCAGGGCCTCCACGGCGTCCAGGCCCAGGGCGTTGTAGATGGAGGCGCGCATGCCGCCCACCGAACGATGCCCCTTGAGGTTGAGCAAGCCACGCTCACCGGCGCCGGCCAGGAAGGCCTTGTCCAGGCGCTCGTCGGCCAAGCGGAACGGCACGTTCATCCAGGAGCGAGCGTTGTGGTTGATCGGGTTGGTGTAGAACGCGCTGCTGTCGATGAAACCATACAGGCGGTCTTTCTTCGCGCGGTTGCGCTGCTCCATGGCCTCGACGCCACCCTGCTCCTTGAGCCACTCGAACACCAGGCCCGAGAGGTACCAGGAATAGGTGGCCGGGGTGTTGTACATCGAGCCGTTGTCGGCGGAGACTTTGTAGTCGAGCATGGTTGGGCAGCTACTGCGAGCGTGGCCGAGCAGGTCTTCGCGAACGATCACCACCACCAGGCCGCTAGGGCCGATGTTCTTCTGCGCGCCGGCGTAGATCAGGCCGAACTGCGACACATCGATCGGCCGCGAGAGAATGTCGGAAGACATGTCGACCACCAGCGGCACGTCACCGGTCTGCGGCACCCAGTCGAACTGCAGACCACCGATGGTCTCGTTGGACGCATAGTGCACGTAGGCCGCGTTCTTGGTCAGTTGCCACTCGTTCTGGCCAGGGATGGCCAGGTAGTCGTAAGGCTTGGCGCTGGCGGCAGCGTTGATGTTGCCGAAACGACGACCTTCCTCGATGGCCTTCTTCGACCAGATACCGGTCTCGATGTAGTCGGCGGTGCCATCTTCGGGCAGCAGGTTCAGCGGAATTTCAGCGAACTGCTGGCTGGCGCCGCCCTGGAGGAACAGCACCTTGTAGTTAGAGGGAATGGACAGCAGGTCGCGCAGGTCCTGCTCGGCCTTTTCGGCGATCGCCACGTAGTCGTCGCCACGGTGGCTCATTTCCATCACGGACAAGCCCTTGCCACGCCAGTCCAGCATTTCGGCCTGGGCACGCTGCAGGACAGCGTCGGGAAGCGCAGCAGGGCCTGCGCAGAAGTTAAAGGCTCGTTTGCTCACATCCACTCTCGCTCTGCTCTATTCAGTCAGCGGGGCGACCAAATGGTCGCCCCGCCAGGGTTGTTGCGCTGTTTATTCCTGAGGTGCCTCTTCAGCGGCACCGCTGTCGTCATCGAGCGGCTCGATGGCGCCGATCTCGACGCCCTCCTCGTCCGTCTCGATGCCGTCATCGACTTCCTCGGAAGGCTCCTGGATACGCTCCAGGCCCACCAGGGTCTCGTCGCTGGCCAGCTTGATCAGGGTAACGCCCTGGGTGTTGCGGCTGAGGCTGGAGACTTCGCCGACCCGTGTACGCACCAAGGTGCCCTGGTCGGAAATCAGCATGATCTCCTCGCCTTCCTGCACCTGGATGGCGCCGATCAGCAAGCCATTGCGCCCCTTGGTACCCATGGCGATGACGCCCTGGCCACCACGGCCGCGACGCGGGAACTTCGACAGCGGCGTGCGCTTGCCGAAACCACGCTCGGAGGCAGTGAGGATCTGCGCGCCGGACTCGGGAATGAGCATCGAGATGATGCGCTGGCCCTTGCCCAGCTTCATGCCACGCACGCCACGGGCGTTACGGCCCATTTCACGTACCACGCTCTCGGCGAAGCGGATCACCTTGCCGGCGTCGGAGAACATCATGACTTCCTTGGCGCCATCGGTGATGGCGGCAGCGATCAGGGTGTCACCCTCCTTGAGCTTCAGGGCGATCAGGCCGTTGGAGCGCGGACGGGCGAACTGCACCAGCGGGGTCTTCTTCACGGTCCCGGAGGCGGTAGCCATGAAGATGTAGGCGCCAGTTGGCTCGGCCACCCACTCAGGGGTATCGCCGTCTTCTTCGTCGATTTCCTCGGCCTCGACCAGCTCACCCTCGAGCACGGCGTCGTCGGCTTCGTCGATGTCCTCATCGAGATCGGCGCTCTGCTGCAGGGCTTCGAGGTCGATTTGCAGCATCGCGGTGATGCGCTCGCCCTCTTCCAATGGCAGCAGGTTGACCAGCGGGCGACCACGGGCGGCGCGAGAGGCCTCCGGAATTTCGTAGGTCTTCTTCCAGTACACCTTGCCCTTGCTGGAGAACAGCAGCAGGGTGGCGTGGCTGTTGGCGACCAGCAGGTGCTCGATGTAGTCCTCGTCCTTCACGCCAGTGGCCGACTTGCCCTTGCCGCCACGGCGCTGGGCCTGGTAGGCGGACAGCGGCTGAGTCTTGGCATAGCCACCATGGGAGATGGTCACCACGCGCTCTTCTTCCGGGATCATGTCGCCGTAGTTGAGGTCGTGGCTGGCGTTGAGGATTTCGGTACGACGCACGTCGCCATATTCGGCGCGGATCGCTTCGAGTTCCTCGCGGATCACTTCCATCAGGCGCTCGGCGCTGCTCAGGATGCGGATCAGTTCGCCGATCTGCTCGAGGATTTCCTGGTACTCGGCCAGCAGCTTCTCGTGCTCCAGGCCCGTGAGGCGGTGCAGACGCAGGTCGAGGATGGCCTGGGCCTGCTCCGGCGACAGGTAATACTTGCCTTCACGCAGGCCGTATTGCTCAGGCAGGTCTTCCGGACGGCAGGAGTCGGCGCCAGCGCGCTCGACCATGACCTGCACGGCACTGGATTCCCAAGGCGTGCTGACCAGGGCTTCCTTGGCTTCCGACGGGGTCGGCGAAGCCTTGATCAGGGCGATGACCGGGTCGATGTTCGACAGCGCGACCGCCTGGCCTTCAAGGATATGGCCACGCTCGCGGGCCTTGCGCAGCTCGAACACGGTGCGACGGGTCACCACTTCGCGGCGGTGACGGACGAACGCTTCGAGCAGGTCCTTGAGGTTGAGCAGACGCGGACGGCCATCGATCAGGGCGACGATGTTGATACCGAACACGCTTTGCAGCTGGGTCTGCGAGTACAGGTTGTTGAGCACCACCTCCGGCACCTCGCCGCGACGCAGCTCGATGACGATGCGCATGCCGTCCTTGTCGGACTCGTCGCGCAGCTCGGTGATGCCTTCGATCTTCTTCTCTTTGACCAGCTCGGCGATCTTCTCGATCAGCCGCGCCTTGTTCAGCTGGTACGGCAGCTCGGTGACGACGATCTGCTGGCGACCGCCGACCTTGTCGATGTCCTCGATCTCGGAGCGGGCACGCATATAGATGCGGCCACGGCCAGTGCGATAGGCATCGATGATGCCCTGGCGGCCATTGATTTGGCCGGCAGTCGGGAAATCCGGGCCCGGGATGAACTGCATCAGCTCATCGACGGTGATCTCGGCGTTGTCGATCAATGCCAGGCAGCCGTCGATCACCTCGCCCAGGTTGTGCGGCGGGATGTTGGTCGCCATGCCCACGGCGATACCGCTGGAACCGTTGACCAGCAGGTTGGGGATCTTGGTCGGCATGACCGCCGGGATCTGCTCGGTGCCGTCGTAGTTGGGCACCCAGTCGACGGTTTCCTTGTGCAAGTCGGCCAGCAGCTCGTGGGCCAGCTTGGTCATGCGCACTTCGGTGTATCGCATGGCCGCGGCGTTGTCGCCGTCGACCGAACCGAAGTTGCCCTGGCCGTCGACCAGCAGGTAGCGCAGCGAGAATGGCTGGGCCATGCGCACGATGGTGTCGTACACGGCAGTATCGCCGTGCGGGTGGTATTTACCGATGACGTCACCGACCACACGGGCGGACTTCTTGTACGGCTTGTTCCAGTCGTTGCCCAGCTCGCTCATCGCGTACAGGACACGACGGTGCACAGGCTTCAAGCCATCACGTGCATCAGGCAGCGCTCGCCCGACAATCACGCTCATCGCGTAGTCGAGGTAGGACTGTCTCAGTTCGTCTTCGATATTGACCGGGAGGATTTCTTTGGCCAGTTCGCCCATGAGAAGCCTGATTCCTTTTTCTGGTGAAACTCCGTCGTATCCATCGGTGGACGAACGAAGCTCGCCGCCGCAGCGCTTGGCCATGCGACGACATACGACAAATCAATGAGTTGAGCCATGGATCTGCGCAATGAAGGCCGCTGCAAAGCGCGGCCTTGGAAACTGTCGGATGGTATCACAAAGGCTGGGGGCGTGGGAGATAGGGCAGGATGCCGCTGGAGCGGAAAAATGTGCTGTTCATGTAAGACGCCGACACCCCCTGCACACCCTCAATGCAAGCGTTTGCGACACACCAGCTGGGCGATCTTGGCGGCATCAGGCCGCTCGATTACGCCGCGCTCGGTCACGATAACATCGACAAGGTCTGCCGGAGTCACATCGAAGACCGTATTGAACACTTCGACATCCGCTGCGACCCGGGTACCTGCCACTTCCAACAGCTCACCGGCATCGCGTTCTTCCAACGGAATATCCTCGCCCGTGGCCAGGTTCAGGTCGATGCTGGTGCTCGGCGCCACCACCATGAAGCGCACGCCGTGGTGCATGGCGGCAACGGCCATCTGGTAAGTGCCGATCTTGCCGACCACATCGCCATTGGCGGCAATGCAATCGGCGCCAACCACTACCCAGGTGATGCCTTTGGTCTTCATCAGGTGCGCCAGCGCGGAATCTGCGCACAAAGTGACGGGAACCCCCTCATGCGCCAGCTCCCAGCCGGTCAGCCGCGAACCTTGCAACCAAGGCCGTGTTTCCCCGGCATAGACGCGCTGGACCATGCCTTCCAGGTACGCCGCCCGCACGACACCCAAGGCTGTGCCGAAACCACCACTGGCCAGGGCGCCGGCATTGCCATAGGTGAGCAGGGTCTGCTCATTGCCCTGGTGCTTGCGGATCAGCTCGATGCCGTACTGGGCCATGGTCAGGTTGGCTTCACGGTCGCTTTCATGAATCGCCAGCGCCTCGGCCTCCAGCGCAGCCACGGCGCCTTCGCCATCACGCAGGCGCTGTAGACGCTCCCGCATGCGGTTCAGCGACCAGAACAGGTTGGCGGCGGTAGGCCGCGACTCGGCCAGCGCCAGGAAATCCTCCTCCAGCGCGTACTCCCAATCATCGCCCTCGGCCAGGCGCTGGCGCGCGGCGAGCACCAGGCCATAGGCAGCGGCGATGCCAATGGCCGAAGCGCCGCGCACGGCCATGCTGCGAATCGCCTCGACCACCGAGGCCACGTCGGCGCAGGCCAGCCAGTGCTCGCGGGCAGGCAGCAGGCGCTGGTCGAGCAGATGCAAGGTGCCATCCCGCCACTGGATGCCTGTCACCTTCTCCGCCGCCAAAAGTCGCTCGCGCATTGCCTCTCCCCGTCATTGGCCATTCAAAAGCGGTCGATTATAGCGAGCCCCAGCCGCGGGCGCTCGGGTATACTGCGCGTTCCGCCTATAGGAAGTAGGAAATACCGCATGCCCAACGCTGCCAACCCCCTCGACTTGCTGCTCGTACCGACCTGGTTGGTGCCCGTGGAGCCGGCCGGGGTAGTGCTGAAGGATCACGCACTGGGCATCCGCGATGGCCTGATCGCCTGGGTCGGCCCACGCGAACAGGCGCCGCAGGCCGCCGAAATCCGTGAACTGCCCGACTGCGTGCTGACCCCCGGGCTGATCAACGCCCACGGCCATGCCGCGATGACCTTGTTCCGCGGGCTTGCCGACGACTTGCCGCTGATGACCTGGCTGCAGGAACACATCTGGCCGGCCGAGGGCCGCTGGGTCGACGAAGCCTTCGTGCGCGACGGCACCGACCTTGCCATCGCCGAGCAGCTCAAGGGCGGCGTCACCTGCTTCGCCGACATGTACTTCTTCCCCCGCGAAGCCTGCGACCGAGTGCACCGCAGCGGCATTCGCGCGCAAATTTCCGTGCCGCTGCTGGACTTCCCCATCCCCGGCGCGCGCACCCCGGAAGAAGGCCTGAACCTGGCCATCGAACTGTTCGGCGACCTGCGCCACCATCCACGCATCAGCATCGCCCTGGGCCCGCACGCGCCGTACACGGTGAACGACGAGAACCTGGAGAAGATCCGGGTGATCGCCGACCAGCTCGACGCGCCGCTGCACATGCACATCCATGAGACCGCCCACGAGGTCGAGCAAGCCGTTGCAGAACATGGCGAGCGGCCCTTGATGCGGCTGGCGCGCCTTGGCCTGCTGGGCCCACGCCTGCAAGCGGTGCACATGACGCAAATCAGCGACGACGACCTGGCCCTGCTGGTAGAAAGCAACACCAGCGTGGTGCACTGCCCGGAGTCCAACCTCAAGCTGGCCAGCGGTTTCTGCCCGGTCGAGCGCCTGTGGCAGGCCGGTGTCAACGTCGCGGTAGGCACCGACGGCGCTGCCAGCAACAACGACCTCGACCTGCTGGGCGAAACCCGCACGGCGGCACTGCTGGCCAAGGCCGTTGCAGGCTCGGCCACCGCACTGGATGCCCACCGCGCGCTGCGCATGGCCACCCTGAACGGCGCCCGGGCCCTGGGCCTGGAGGCGGTCACCGGCTCGCTGGAGGTCGGCAAGGCGGCAGATATCGTCGCTTTCGACTTGTCCGGCCTGGCCCAGCAACCGGTGCACGACCCGGTTTCGCAACTGGTCTACGCCACGGGCCGCGAATGCACGCGGCATGCCTGGGTCGGCGGCGAGCATCTGCTCGACGAGCGGCGCCTGACGCGCATGGACGAGCAGGCCCTGATCGACACCGCCCGCACCTGGGGCGCCCGCATCCGCGCGGGCAAAGAATAACTGGCAGCCAGCTCGCGCTGGCGCCTGTAGCACCTTTCATCGAAGTTTCAGAGGGATTGTTCAATGAGCAACGTCGACCACGCCGAAATCGCCAAGTTCGAGGCCCTGGCCCATCGCTGGTGGGACCGCGAGAGCGAGTTCAAGCCACTGCATGACATCAACCCGCTGCGCGTCAACTGGATCGACGAGCGCGTCAGCCTGGCCGGCAAGAAGGTACTGGACGTCGGCTGCGGCGGCGGCATCCTCAGTGAGGCCATGGCCCTGCGCGGCGCCACGGTGACCGGCATCGACATGGGCGAGGCGCCGCTGGCAGTCGCCCAACTGCACCAGCTGGAGTCGGGTGTGGAAGTGGAGTACCGGCAGATCACCGCCGAGGCGCTGGCCGAGGAACTGCCGGGGCAATTCGACGTGGTCACCTGCCTTGAGATGCTCGAGCACGTACCCGACCCCTCGTCGGTGATCCGCGCCTGCCACCGCCTGGTCAAGCCGGGGGGGCAGGTGTTCTTCTCGACCATCAACCGCAACCCCAAGGCCTACCTGCTGGCCATCATCGGTGCCGAATACATCCTCAAGATGCTCCCGCGCGGCACCCATGACTTCAAGAAATTCATCCGCCCATCCGAGCTGGGCGCCTGGAGCCGCGCTGCGGGCCTCGAGGTGAAGGACATCATCGGCCTGACCTACAACCCGCTGACCAAGCACTACAAGCTGGCGAGCGACGTCGACGTCAACTACATGATCCAGACCCTGCGCGAGGAATGAGCATGCGCTTGCGAGCAGTACTCTTCGACATGGACGGCACCTTGCTCGACACGGCGCCGGACTTCATCGCCATCTGCCAGGCGATGCTCGCCGAGCGCGGCCTGCCGGCCATCGACGACAAGCGTATCCGCGATGTGATTTCCGGCGGTGCCCGGGCGATGGTCGCGCAGACCTTCGACATGAGCCCCGACGAAGAAGGCTTCGAGGCCCTACGCCTGGAATTCCTCGAGCGCTACCAGCGCGACTGCGCGGTGCACAGCCGCCTGTTCGACGGCATGGCGGAGCTTTTGGCCGACATCGAGAAAGGCAACCTGTTGTGGGGCGTGGTCACCAACAAACCAGTGCGTTTCGCCGAGCCGATCATGCAGCGCCTGGGCCTGGCGGAGCGCTCGGCGCTGCTGATCTGCCCGGACCACGTGAAGAACAGCAAACCCGACCCTGAACCGTTGATCCTGGCCTGCAAGACCCTGGACCTGGACCCGGCCAGCGTACTGTTCGTGGGCGACGACCTGCGTGACATCGAGTCGGGCCGCGACGCAGGCACGCGCACGGCGGCGGTGCGCTACGGCTATATTCATCCAGAGGACAACCCCAACCACTGGGGCGCCGACGTGGTGGTGGACCACCCGCTGGAACTGCGCAAAGTCATCGACAGCGCGCTGTGCGGCTGCTGAGCACCAATGGACAGCCCCCACTGACAGGGATTTAGCAATGTTCGACTACACCGCCCGCCCCGACCTGCTCAAGGGTCGGGTCATCCTGGTCACCGGTGCCGGCCGCGGCATCGGTGCTGCGGCCGCCAAGGCCTATGCCGCCCTGGGCGCCACGGTACTGCTGCTGGGCAAGACCGAAGCTAACCTCAACGAGGTCTACGACCAGATCGAGGCCGCCGGCCACGCGCAACCGGTGGTGATCCCGTTCAACCTGGAAACCGCCCTGCCCCACCAATACGACGAACTGGCGGTGATGATCGAGGAACAGTTCGGCCGCCTCGACGGCCTGCTCAACAACGCCTCGATCATCGGGCCACGCACGCCGCTGGAACAGTTGTCGGGCGACAATTTCATGCGCGTGATGCACATCAACGTCAACGCCATGTTCATGCTCACCAGCACCCTGTTGCCGCTGCTCAAGCTGTCGCAGGATGCGTCCGTGGTGTTCACCTCATCGAGCGTAGGGCGCAAGGGCCGGGCCTATTGGGGCGCCTATGGCGTGTCGAAGTTCGCCACCGAAGGGCTGATGCAGACCCTGGCCGACGAACTGGAGGGGGTAGCGCCAGTGCGCTCCAACAGCGTCAACCCAGGTGCCACCCGCACCGCCATGCGCGCCCAGGCCTACCCCAGCGAGAACCCGCAGAACAACCCGCTGCCCGAAGACATCATGCCGGTGTACCTGTACCTGATGGGGCCGGACAGCACTGGGGTGAATGGGCAGGCGTTCAACGCGCAGTAAGTTTTGCGCAGGCCTACCGGCCTCTTCGCGGCGGATCGGCGCGAAGAGGCCGGTCCAGATCAACCCGCCGCCAACGCCGGACGCTGCCGCCCCTGGTTGCGCCCTTCCATTTGCATGCAGCGTTCCAGGAACAGGAACATGCAGTCATAGCTCTTGCACACTGCCTTGCGCAGCTCACGGCGCAACAACAATGTAGGGTTCTCACCCACCAATGTGCAGATGATCTCCAGCGCCTCCCACGGGTGGGCATCGTCGTACTGGGCGTGCATCTTCAGCCACTTCATCGCGCGCTTGCGGGTTTCCTCGGGGAAGCCCTGGGCATAGGTATCTTCGGCGCAGACCACCGCCGACCACTCGCCGGTCGCACCTTCGATGGCATAGTTGGTAGCCGCCATGGCAATCGCCAGCGACTCGGTGGCGCATACCCGCCAACACCAGTCATTCAGGCCATTGAGCTCCGGCGGTACATCCTGGGCCTGCAACTCGTGTGGGTGAATGCCGTGGGCCTGGGCCCAATGCACCCAGTAGTCGGCGTGGTTCAACTCGACGCGAATGTTGCGCATCAGCCAGCGCCGTGCCATGTCCTCGCCGGCGTGGCGGGCGTAGCGGGTCTTGGTGAGGTTCTGGGCCATATATAAAGAAAACTGCTCCACCACCGGCCAGCCACCAATCAAGTATTGGCGAATCGTCGTGGGCTTGAGTTGGCCGTCGCGCAACCGCTGGTAGAACTCGTGCTCGACGACCCGGCGCTTGCTCTCACGACAATCTTCGATCAGTTGCTGCGCCCAGTCGGGGTAACTGGCAGGGTCCATCAATGGCCCGATCCTTATGAATGCATCGCTCACTGTCAGCTCCTTGATTCCCTGTGATATGCCGACGTTATGTCAGCGAAAGGTCCCTGGCGCCCTGTGTGGCAGGGGCCTGGCGGCAATCCGTTGGCGCTGCAGGCTATCGCAGGTGAATACCTGCGGCCTTTCGATCAGGTAGCCCTGGGCGTAATCCACGCCGATCTCCTGCAAGGCCTGCTCGATCAAAGGTGTTTCGACGAACTCGGCGATGGTCCTTTTACCCATCACATGACCAATATGATTAATCACCTCAACCATAGCTCGGTTAATCGGGTCATCAAGCATATCTTTCACGAAACTTCCGTCGATCTTCAGGAAGTCTACAGGCAAATGTTTCAAATAGGCGAATGACGACATTCCGGCGCAGAAGTCGTCCAGGGAGAACTTGCAACCCAGCCCTTTCAATTCATTAATAAAGCGAATCGCGCTTCCCAAGTTGGCGATAGCACTGGTCTCGGTTATTTCGAAACAAATCATGCGCGGCGGAATGCGGTATTCGCCAAACAGCCGTTGCAAGTATTCCAGGAACTTGTCATCGCCGATGCTGGTGCCGGAGAGGTTGATCGCGCACATGGCCAGCGGCCCCTCACGCCCTTCGTCCAGGCATTGGCGAATCACCTGGAAAACATTGCGCACCACCCAGCGGTCCAGGGCGGTCATCAGGCCATAGCGCTCGGCGGCTGGAATGAAACTGTCGGGCAGGATCGTGCGACCGGTCTCGTCATGCAGCCGCAGCAGGATTTCCAGGTGGCCTGGGCCCATGTCGGGTTTGAGCGCGGCGATTTCCTGGGCGTAGAGGCAGAAACGGTTTTCTTCGAGCGCCACGTGCAGGCGCTGAATCCAGGCCATCTCACCGAAGCGCATCGACAACTCGCTGTCGTCGGCGTGGTACACCTGCACGCGATTGCGGCCTTTCTCCTTGGCCATGTAGCACGCCATGTCGGCGGCCCGCAGTGAAGCCTCCAGGGTGCCGGGCGACTGCGCGATGTGCACCAGGCCAATGCTCACGGTGGTCACGAACGGCCGCCCCTTCCACACGAAGTGCAGGCTCTGCACGGTCTGGCGCAGATGCTCGGCGATGCGCTCGGCCTGGTCGGCGGGGCAATTTTCCAGCAGTACGCCGAACTCGTCGCCGCCCAGCCGCGCCAGGGTATCGCCCTCGCGCAGCCCGGACTGCAACACCGCGCAGATATGGCGCAGCAACTCATCGCCCGCCGCGTGGCCACAGGTGTCGTTGACCAGCTTGAACTGGTCCAGGTCGAGGAACATCAGCGAATGCCGCGAGCCTTGGCGCGCCAGGGTGTTGAGCGCCTGCTCCAGGCGCAACTCGAACTCGCGGCGGTTGGCCAGGCCGGTCAAGGCATCGTGGGTGGCCTGCCAGGACAGGTTGGCGATGTACTGGCGCTCCTGGGTCATGTCGTGCAACGCCAGGACGATGCCGCTGACCTGCCCGTTGGTGAAGATCGACGAGCCCACCAGGTTCACCGAGACCGTGCTGCCGTCCAGGCGCTGAATCAGCCGGGCATGTTCGACACCGCCCTTGAGGCTGCCGCTGAGCACCTGTTCCACCAGCGTGCGGCTGTCTTTCTCGGCGTTCTCGTCCAGCAGGCTGAACAGCGACGCCAGCGGCAACCCTTGGGCCTGGATGCCCTGCCAATGGGTCAATTGCTCGGCGGCAGGGTTCATGTAGACGATGCAGCCTTCGACATCGGTGGTAATCACCGCGTCGCCAATCGACTCCAAGGTGATCTGCGCCCGCTCGCGCTCCTGTTGCAGGGCGCTGGCGAACGCTTGACGTTGCGCCAGCAACTTGCCGGAACGCCACCAGGCCAGGGCGATCAGGAACAGTGCTGTGAACAAATTGGTCACCATCAGCACCAGCAACAGTACGCGCGAGCCTTCGCCCAGCGCATCGCTGAAGGCCTTGGCAGCGGGCGTCACGCCATCGTTGATGGCGACGATGCGCGCGCGCCACTGCGCGATCTGGCTGGGGTCGACCGAGCCTTGGGAGAAACCGTGGCGCATCTCCACGGCCAGCACATCCAGCTGGCGCAGGTATTCGTCGCCGATATCCCAGTAGTCGATGGCGGTCTGGAAGTAGCTGACCTGGCGGAAGTTGCGATAGAACCAGATGATCCGGTTGACGTCGTTGGGGTGGTTGCCGCCCTGCAGAATGCCGCGTCGCGCCGCTTCAAGGTCGGGCTCCGGCTTATCCAGGGCAATGCGCAGGCCTTGGTCGCCCTTGGGCACGTCGATGGCCTGGCGGTAACGCTGGAAGGTGCGCTCGTCGCGGTCGTCGGCGTACAGGTTGAGGTAGTAGATGGCGTCCTTCTGGGCCTTGGACCACAGGCTCTCGCCTGCCACGTAGGCGCGCATTGCCGAAAGCGAATACAGGCTGATGCTGCCCAGCAGCACCTGCAACACCACCACCGCGACGAAGGGCCAGATGATGCCTAGCAACCTTGGCGCCTCGAGAGCCCGATTTCCCTTCATGTAGTCCCTGTCACAGAGCGGATATGCCACGATTCGACCCAGACAAGCTCAGCGTAGGCCATTTGCCATGAGTGCGTAGGCTTTTTAGCGACGCATCAAAAGCTGAAACGATCCTGTGGGAAGGGCTCGTCCCGCGATGGCAGCGCCGCACAGAACGGCACGCTAGGACTGTTGCAGGTGCCCGTACAGTTTGGCGTAGAGGCCGCCTTCGGCGATCAGTTGCTGGTGGCCGCCATCCTCGGCGACATGGCCGCCATCGAACACCAGCACGCGGTCGGCCTGTTTCACGGCCGAGAGACGGTGGGCGATGATCAGCGTGGTGCGCCCACTGAGAAAGCGCGACAGGGCTTGGTGAAGGTTGTACTCGGTGGCGGCGTCGAGCGCCGAGGTGGCTTCGTCGAGGATCACCACCTTCGGTTCGGCGAGGATCATCCGGGCGATTGCCAGGCGCTGGCGCTGGCCACCCGACAGACGCACCCCGGCGCGCCCGACCACGCTGTCCAGGCCTTGGGGCAACGCGGCGATGGTGGCTTCGAGCTGGGCGATGCGCAGCGCCTGCCAGCAGGCTTCGTCGGTGCTTTCGCGGCCCATGGTGAGGTTGGCGCGCACCGTGTCGTTGAACAGTGCAGGGTGCTGTAGCACCACCGCGACGTTCTCGCGCAGGGTTTCCAGGCCGATTTCCTGCAAGCTGGCGCCGCCGAAGCGGATGGTGCCGGCCTGGGCGCTGTACAAGCCCAGCAGCAGTTGCACCAGGGTGCTCTTGCCACCACCACTGGCGCCGACGATGGCGACTTTCTCGCCGGGGGCGATGCACAGGTCCAGGTGCTCCAGTACCGGCTCCTCGGCATAGGCGAAGCGCAGGTCGCGCACGTCGATGCCCACCGTCTCACGCCCGACGAACGGGTCGCAGGCTGCTGCATAGCGCGGCTCGTCGGCGCGGCTGAGCAGCTCGTTGAGGCGGCTGAGCGCACCACCGGCGGCATAGTAGGCGTATTGCAGGTTCAGCAGTTGTTCTACCGGCCCCATCATGAACCACAGGTAGCTGAACACCGCGAGCATCTGGCCGATGGACAGGTCCGAGAACAGCACGGTAAGCATGGCGGCGGCGCGGAAGATGTCGATGCCGAACTGGAACAACAGGCCACTGGCGCGTCCGCTGGCATCGCTTTTCCACTGCGAGGCCACGGCATGGTCACGTACTTCGCGCGCGCGCAGCCCCAGGCGCCCGAGGAAATAGCCCTGGCGGTTACCGGCGCGAATCTCCTGGATAGCATCGAGGGTTTCAGTCAGCGCCTGGGTGAAGCGCCCGGTGCTGTCGTTCTCCAGTTTTTTCAGGTGCTTGACCCGCTTGCCCATCTGCACGGTGAAGTACACCACCAGCGGGTTGAACAGCAGGATCAGCAGCGCCAGCTGCCAGTGCATCCACAGCAGGATGGCCGCCGTGCCGGTCAGGGTCAGCACCGCGACCAGCAAGCGGCTGAGGGTTTCGCCGACGAATTTGTCCAGGGTATCGAGGTCGGTGACCAGGTGCGTGGTCACCGTGCCACTGCCCAGGCTTTCATATTCCTTGAGGGAAATGCGCTTGAGGCGTTCGATCAGGCGAATCCGCAGACGGTAGACGATGTCCTTGGCCAGCCCCGCGAACAGTTTGGCCTGCACCACACTCATGACCAGCGAGGTCAGGCGCAGGCTGAGGGTGGCGACCAGCATCAGGCCGATATAGCCCACCGCCTGCTGCCAGTGGCTCGGCAGGAACTGGTTCATCCACTTCAGTGCGGCATCGCCGTGCCCCAGCAGCACCTCGTCTACCAGCAATGGCAGCAGCAGCGGAATAGGCACGCTGCACAGGGCCGCGAGCACGGCCACCAGGTTGGCGGTCCACAGGGCTTTCTTGTGATGCAGGGCCAGACGGCGGATCTCGGCCCAGCTCAGGCGGTCGGGCACGGCGGGGGAGTTCCCTGGCACAGGGTCTGGCGACCCCGGCAGGTCAAGCACAGGCGGCCTGCTGCAACCAGCGGCCGAGCAAGGGTTGCAGGCGCTCCAACGGCTGGTAGCCATTGGTCAGCAACGCCAGCTGGCCATTGCGCTCGGCGAGCAAGGTGGGGAAACCGGCAATGCCCAGGTCTTGTACCCAGGTGAAATCTGCCGCCGTCGCGGCGCGGGTGTCCGGATGAGCGAAGGTATCGGCGAACGTACTGCGGTCGAAACCGGCCTGCTCGGCCAGCTCGACCAACTGCGGGGCGCGAGTGACATCCACACCCTGCTCGTAGAACGCTTGCTGGATCGCCGCCAGCAGGCGCCATACGCCTTCGCCGCCATCACGCGCGGCGACCAGGGCACGGCAGGCAGGCTCGGTGTCGTAGACGAAGCCTTCCGGCATCGCCCCTTCGAAGCGAAACGCCTGCCCGGTAGCCTCAGCCACCGCCTGCCAATGCTCGAGGATGTAGCGCCGTGTAGAAGCATCCAAGGCAGTGTTACCACTGCGCAAGCCGCCGACCACCAGGTGCGTCTGCACCCCGGCCTCACGCGCCTGGGCGATGAGCGCCTCGGCCACCGGCGCGAAACCCCAGCACCAGGAGCACATCGGGTCCATCACATAGAGCAGGCGTGCAGTCATGCATCAGGCCTCGGCTTTGTAGTTGTAGCCGATCGGGTGCGGCAGGTTGCGGGCCTTGGCCAGCTCGACCTGCTTCTGCCGGTCGATGGCACTGCGGCGGGTCTTCTCGCTCAGGCTGTCCCAGCAGTGCGGGCAGCTGACGCCTGGCGAGTAGTGCTCGGACGCACGGTCATCGGCATCGATCGGGTGGCGGCAGGCATGGCACTGGTCGTAGTCGCCTTCGGTAAGGTCATGACGCACCGTGACCCGGTTGTCGAAGACGAAGCAGTCGCCGTCCCAGAGGCTTTGTTCCTGAGGCACTTCCTCGAAGTATTTCAGGATGCCGCCCTTAAGATGATAGACCTCCTCGAAGCCTTCACCGAGCATGTAGCTGGAGGCTTTTTCGCAGCGGATGCCGCCGGTGCAGAACATCGCCACCTTCTTGTGCTTGCTGGGGTCGAAGTGGGCCTTGATGTACTCGGGAAACTCGCGGAAGGTCTCGGTCTTCGGGTCGACAGCGCCCTTGAAGGTGCCGATGGCCACTTCGTAGTCGTTGCGGGTGTCGATCAGCAGCACCTCAGGGTCGCTGATCAGGGCGTTCCAGTCCTTGGGCTCTACATAGGTGCCCACTTGCTGGTTGGGGTCGACGCCCGGCACGCCGAGGGTGACGATCTCTTTCTTGAGCTTGACCTTGGTGCGGTAGAACGGCTGCTCGTCGCAGTACGACTCTTTATGGTCGACATCGACCAGGCGCGGGTCGTTGCGCAGCCAGGCCAGCAGGCCGTCGATGCCTTCGCGGGTGCCGGAAACCGTGCCGTTGATGCCCTCATGGGCCAGCAGCAGGGTGCCTTTGACGTTGTTGTCGAGCAGGGCCTTGAGCAGCGGCTCGCGCAGCTCGACGTAGTCTTCAAGGGTGACGAACTTGTACAGCGCCGCCACGACGATGCTTTGGGACATGCAGGTGTTTCTCCAGGTGGGTGCCCTCGCAAAGGGCGAACCGGAATGACAAATAAAAACGCGCCGACAGGCGGCGCGTTATGCAGTTTACCAGAATGCCGGCAAGGATTCAGTGCTTGCCGCCTCCGGCACACACCGGCGAGGCCGGTGCAGCACCGACCTGGGCCCACTCCTCGGGGGTGTAGGTATGGATCGCCAGGGCGTGGATCTGCCCCATCAGCTCACCCATGGTCGCGTACACCTTCTGGTGGCGCTTGACGCTGTTCAGCCCAGCGAACTGCTCGCTGACCAGCACCGCCTTGTAGTGGGTTTCCTGGCCACGGCTGTGCATGTGGCTTTCGTTGAGCACTTCGAGGTGCCCACCATTGAGGGGTGCCAGTTGCTGCTCGATGCGTTGCTGCATGCTCATGGGTGCGGGCTCACTTCTTCGCTGGAGCGGCGGCCTTGCCAGCGTTCGGGTCGAGTTCCTTGGTCATGTCGTCGAGCAGCTTGTTGACCACAGGAACCGCCGGTTCCAGGCTCTGCTGGGTCAGCTGGGCCGACTGTTGAGTGACCTTGGGCATCTCGCTCAGCACCTTCTTGCCCAGCGGCGACTGGTAGAACTTGACCAGCTCGTTCAGCTCGGCCTCGGTGAAGGTCGCGGTGTACAGGTTGACCATCTGCGGCTTGAGCTTGTTCCAGCCGATGGCGTTGTCCAGGGCAGCGTTGGCCTTGGCGGTGTAGCTGTCGAGCACGGCCTTCTTGTTGGCCGGCGCCTTGGTCTGCTCGAAACGCTGGGCGAACATCTGCTGAACCTGCATGTACACCGGGGTGCCCAGCTTGTCGGCATTGGCCAGGGTCAGGAACTTCTCGGCGGCAGCGTTGTGGCTAGGGGTGGCAGCGAGTACCTGGCCGCTGGCACAAACCAGGGCAACGGCGGCGCAGACGGCACGGAGACGGGTCATTGCATATCCTTCAAGAGATGGAGGCGAGTACCTCAGAGTAGAGCATTCTGCGCCGCCAAGGGCGCGCTGCTCAAGTGGCATGACGAGGGCGTTGACCGCTCGTTCGGTTCAAGGCCTAAACTGCGGTTTCGAGCTAACTATGGAGTGAACGCAGCATGAGCCGTATCGAGACAGACAGCCTGGGCCCGGTCGAAGTTCCAGAGGACGCCTACTGGGGCGCGCAGACCCAGCGTTCACTGATCAACTTCGCCATCGGCAAGGAGCGCATGCCTTTGCCGGTGCTGCACGCCCTGGCCCTGGTCAAGAAAGCCGCTGCGCGGGTCAACGACCGCAACGGCGACCTGCCTGCCGACATCGCCCGGCTGATCGAACAGGCCGCCGACGAAGTGCTGGCCGGCGAGCACGACGACCAGTTCCCGCTGGTGGTGTGGCAGACCGGCAGCGGCACCCAGAGCAACATGAACGTCAACGAGGTGATCGCCGGGCGCGCCAACGAGCTGGCCGGCAAGGGCCGCGGCGGCAAGCTGCCGGTGCATCCGAACGACCACGTCAACCGCTCGCAAAGCTCCAACGACTGCTTCCCCACCGCCATGCACATCGCGGCGGTCCAGGCGGTGCAGCACAAGCTGCTGCCGGCGATCAACGAGCTGTCGGCAGGCTTCGCGGAGCTGTCGGCGCGCCACACGCACCTGGTCAAGACCGGCCGCACCCATATGATGGATGCCACGCCAATCACCTTCGGCCAGGAGATCTCGGCCTTCATCGCCCAGCTCGACTACGCCCAGCGGGCCATCCGCGCGACCCTGCCGGCGGTGTGCGAGCTGGCCCAGGGCGGCACGGCGGTGGGCACCGGGCTGAACGCCCCGCATGGCTTTGCCGAAGCCATCGCAGCGGAGCTGGCAGCCTTGTCGGGCCTGCCGTTCGTCACCGCGCCGAACAAGTTCGCGGCCCTGGCCGGGCACGAGCCGCTGACCAGCCTGGCGGGCGCCCTGAAGACCCTGGCCGTGGCCCTGATGAAAATCGCCAACGACCTGCGCCTGCTGGGTTCCGGCCCCCGCGCAGGGCTGGCCGAGGTGCGCCTGCCGGCCAACGAGCCGGGCAGCTCGATCATGCCGGGCAAGGTCAACCCGACCCAGTGCGAGGCCCTGTCGATGCTGGCCTGCCAGGTGCTGGGCAACGATGCAGCGATCGGTTTTGCGGCCAGCCAGGGGCACTTGCAGTTGAACGTGTTCAAGCCGGTGATCATCCACAACCTGTTGCAGTCGATCGAGCTGCTGGCCGACGGTTGCAGCAACTTCCAGCAGCATTGCGTGGCGGGCATCGAGCCGGATGCCGGGCAGATGGCTGCGCACCTGGAGCGCGGATTGATGCTGGTGACCGCGCTCAACCCGCATATTGGCTACGACAAGTCGGCGGAGATCGCCAAGAAGGCCTACAGCGAAGGCAAGACCTTGCGTGAGGCGGCACTGGAGCTGGGGTACCTGACCAACGAGCAGTTCGACCAGTGGGTGCGGCCGGAGAACATGCTGGCGCCGGGGGGCAAGGGCTGATCGGCAACTAGTGGCGGCCTCATCGCGGGCCGCCGCTGTGGCTCAGCGAACCTGCGCCACCCGCGCCTGCCTGGCCCGCCACCCGGCCAGCAGCGATGGCCCCAGCGCCACCAGCGCCGACCCCAGCACCACTGTCACCGCTCCGGCATAGCCCAGGGCGTTGATCGCTTCGGCCTGCACGAACTCAGGCCACATCCAGGCCGCCAGTGCCACGGCAACGAACGTCACCAGTGGCGTCAAGGCCAGGGTCGCACTGACCCGCGAGGCCTCCCAATGGGCCAGCGCCTCGGCGAATGCACCATAAGCCACCAAGGTGTTGAGGCAGCAGGCCAGCAGCAGCCAGCCTTGCAGCGGGCTCAACTGCAACGCCTCCAGCGGGTGCACCCAAGGTGTCAGCAACACGGCGCAGCACAGGTAGATCACCATCATCACCTGCTGCGAATGCCACACCGTCAGCAACTGCTTCTGGCTCAAGGCGTAGAACACCCAGATGCTGGTGGCCAGGACGATGGTCAGCACGCCAGTGGTATAGGCACCCAGCGAGGTCAGCAGCTCTTCCAGGCGCTGGTTGAAGAACAACCCGAAGCCCGCCAGCAGCACCAGCAGGCCCACGCCCTGGCCGAGGCTGAAGCGCTCCTTGAACACGAACACGCTGGCAACCAGCAGCAACACCGGCCCCAGTTGCACCACCAGTTGCGCGGTACCGGGGCTGAGCAGCTTAAGGCCTACCAGATACAGCACGTAGTTGCCCACCAGCCCGCACACGGCCACCGCCACCAGCCCATAGCCCTTGCGCCCCAGGCCATCGAAACGCGGCAGGCGGCGGTTGGCCGCCAGCCAGGCGAACAGCAGCCCGCCGGACACCAGCAGGCGGTACCAGGTGACGGTCACCGGGTCCATCACCTGCAGCACCTGCTTGAGCTTGATCGGCAGAATGCCCCAGAGCAGCGCGGTCAACAGTGCCAGGAACAGGCCATAGACCCAGCGTCCGGAAGAAATATGCATAGCGTCCTCGATAGCAGCCCGTGGTGGGGGTAAGGGGATTCTAAGGGCTCGAGAGGCTGGGCTGGGGGATCGATGCGGGAAAAGATTTCATCAGGTCATTCTGTTGGGGCATGGGTAGCAAGGCAGGACGCCCGGTGTTGGCCTTTTCGCGGGTAAACCCGCGAAAAGGCCACTGCGGATCTACTTCTTGCTCTTGGCGAACGCCGCCTCCAGCGCATCGTTGATGGTGCGCAGCACCTTCACCCGCGCCCAGCGCTTGTCGTTGGCCTCCACCAGCGTCCACGGCGAAATCTCGGTGCTGGTGCGGTCGACCATATCGCCCACCGCCTCGGAATATGCACCCCACTTGTCGCGGTTGCGCCAGTCTTCCTCGGTGATCTTGTAGCGCTTGAAGGGGATCTGCTCACGCTCCTCGAAACGCTCCAGCTGGGTTTGCTGGTCGATCGCCAGCCAGAACTTGACCACCACCACCCCGGCGTTGCTCAACTGCTCCTCGAAGTCGTTGATCTCGCCATAGGCGCGCATCCAGTCGGCCGGGCTGCAGAAACCCTCCACCCGCTCCACCAGTACGCGGCCATACCAAGAGCGGTCGAACACGGTGAACTTGCCACGCGCAGGAATGTGCCGCCAGAAGCGCCACAGGTAGGGCTGGGCGCGTTCTTCCTCGGTGGGCGCAGCGACCGGCACGATGCGGTACTGGCGTGGGTCGAGCGCGGCGGCAACACGGCGAATCGCCCCACCCTTGCCCGCAGCATCGTTGCCCTCGAACACCGCCACCAGGGCGTGCTGGCGCATGTGCTTGTGGCGTAGCAACCCGGCCAGGCGCGCTTGTTCGCTGACCAACTGCTCCTGGTAGTCGGCCTTGTCCAGGCGCAGGGTCATGTCCAGCGCACCCAGCAGGCTCTTCTGGTCGATGCTGCGCCCCAGCGGCGCGACGTTGCCCTTGTGCTTGCCCTTTGGGTCGTTGTCCAACGCCGCTTGCAGGCTCTCCAGCAAGATGCGCCCCACCGCCAGGCTGCGGTAGTGCGGATCGACGCCCTCGATCACATGCCAGGGCGCATAGTCACGGCCCGTACGGCGCAGCACGCGCTCGCCGAAACGCACGAAACGGTCGTAGGTCTGCGACTGCTGCCAGTCCAGCGGGCTGATGCGCCAGCTGTGCAGCGGGTCGTCCTTGAGCGCCTTGAGCCGCGCCTTCATCTGCTTCTTGGACAGGTGGAACCAGAACTTGATGATCAGTGCACCTTCATCGCACAGCATCTGCTCCAGGCGTTCAGCCCCGGCGATGGCCTGGTCGAGCACGGCATCCTTGAACTGCCCATGTACCCGGCCCTGGATCATCTGGCTGTACCAGTTGCCGAAGAACACGCCCATGCGCCCCTTGGGCGGCAGTGCGCGCCAGTAGCGCCAGGCCGGTGGCCGGGCCAGTTCCTCGTCGGTCTGCTGGTCGAAGGTGCGCACCTCGATCAGCCGCGGGTCCATCCACTCGTTGAGCAATTTGACCGTCTCGCCCTTGCCCGCCCCTTCGATGCCGTTGATCAAGATGATCACCGGGAAGCGCGACTGCTGCTTGAGCTCATATTGCGCTTCGAGCAGCGCCTCGCGCAGGGCAGGCACTTCGGCCTCATAGGTGTCCTTGTCGATGGCGTGGCCGATTTGTGCAGATTCGAACATAGGGCGGGCTCCTTCAGTGGATTAGCAAGATTAGCGGAAACTCAGACCTCGCGGGTTTGCCCCAGGTCAGTCGAGGGCGCCTGCACAACGCTCGCGAATACCCTAGAATCGCCACCTGCACCGCAACCCGAGCCGACCGATGCCTGATACACCCACCCCCTCCTACGCCCAGATCGACTGGGACGAACAGGGCCGCCCGCACTCGCGCCAGTACGACGACGTCTACTTCTCCAAGAACGAAGGCGTAGATGAAACGGTGTACGTGTTCATCGAGCAGAACCGCCTCAAGCAGCGCTTCGCCGAACTTGCGCCACACGCTTGCCTGGTAATCGGCGAGACCGGTTTCGGCACCGGCATGAACTTCTTCTGCGCCTGGCAGCACTTCGCCGAGCACGCCCATGCCGATGCGCGCCTGCATTTCGTCAGTGTCGAGAAATACCCGCTGAGCTTCGCCGACCTGAGCCGGGCCACGGCGCTGTGGCCGCAGTTCGCCGCCTACAGCCAGCAGTTGCTTGCGCAGTATGTGGCCGTGCACCCGGGGTTCCAGCAGTTCAGCTTCGAAGGTGGGCGCATCACCTTTACCTTGCTGGTCGGCGACGTGCTGGAGCAGTTGCCGAAACTGGATGCCCCCATCGACGCCTGGTTCCTCGACGGCTTCGCCCCGGCCAAGAACCCCGACATGTGGACCCCCGAACTGTTCGCCCAGTTGGCACGGCTGTCGCGCCCCGGCACCACCCTGGGCACCTTCACTACCACTGGCTGGGTACGTCGCGGCCTGATCGCGGCGGGCTTTGCCTTGAAGAAAGTGCCGGGCCTGGGCAAGAAGTGGGAGGTGATGGGCGGTGAGTTCATCGCCTGGCCTGACGACACCCCCAGGCCCACACCTGCGCCCCCGTGGTACGCCCGCCCTCGCCCGCTCCCGGGGCCTCGTGAAGCCCTGGTGATCGGCGCAGGGCTGGCCGGCAGCGCCAGCGCCGCCAGCCTGGCCGCCCGCGGCTGGCAGGTGAGCGTGCTGGAACGCCACGATGCCCCGGCCCGGGAAGCCTCGGGCAACCCACAAGGGGTGCTCTACCTCAAGCTATCGGCCCATGGCACTACCTTGTCGCAGATGATCCTGGCGGGCTTCGGCTACACCCGCCGCTGGCTCGAACACCTGCAACACGGCCGCGACTGGGACGCCTGTGGCGTGCTGCAACTGGCCTTCGACAGCCAGGAAGGCGAGCGCCAGGCCAAGCTGGCGAATGCCTTCGACAACAGCCTGCTGCAGCCGCTGGACCAGGCCCAGGCCGAGGCGATCGCTGGCGTGGGGCTGCAAAGCGGCGGGCTGTTCTACCCCGAAGGTGGCTGGGTGCACCCGCCTGCGCTGTGCCAGGCGCAACTGGCCCACCCGGGTATCCGCGTACTGAACCACCAGCAAGTGCTCGAACTGCGCCGTGTCGAGGGCCGTTGGCAAGCCTGGGACGGCGAGCGCCTGCTGGCCAGCGCGCCCTTGGTGGTGCTGGCTGGTGCCGCCGAAGTCCGTCGCTTTCCGGCCTGCGCAGGGCTGCCGCTCAAGCGTATTCGTGGCCAGGTCACCCGCCTGCCTGCCAACGCCGCCAGCCAGGCCCTGCGCACCGTGGTCTGCGCCGAGGGCTACGTGGCGCCGCCGCGCGAGGGCGAACATACCTTGGGGGCCAGCTTCGATTTCCACAGCCAGGACCTCGCACCGACCGCCGCCGAGCATGCCAGCAACCTGGCGCTGCTCGATGAGATTTCCCAAGACCTGGCCCAACGTCTCGGCACCCAGGCGCTGGACCCGGCACAGCTACAAGGCCGCGCCGCGTTTCGCTGCACCAGCCCGGATTACCTGCCGATCGTCGGGCCGCTGGCTGACCCGCAGGCTTTCAATGAGGCCTATGCAGTGCTCGGCAAGGATGCGCGACAGGTGCCGGAGGTCGAGTGCCCATGGTTGGAAGGCTTGTACGTCAATACCGGCCATGGCTCACGCGGGCTGATCACGGCACCGCTGTGTGGCGAGCTGATCGCCGCCTGGGCAAGCGGCGAGCCGCTGCCAGTGCCCCGTGCGGTGGCCGAAGCCTGCCACCCTAATCGGTTTGCCTTGCGGGCGCTGATTCGCGGGACCAAGGGCTGAACCGGAGTCGGCTTCTTCGCGGGTAAACCCGCGAAAAGGTCACTGCTGGCCACCAGACATGAGCACCACCCGCCCCATATAACAGATCGATCTAAAACTCTCACAAATCCCCCAGGTCAGTTCCTTACGCGCTCCATTTCGGGGTGCGCCTCCCCAACGGCAAAACCGGTAAGGACCTATGTGCGGATTAGCAGGAGAGTTACGTTTCACCCCCCCAGGCCAAGCCCCTCGCCCAGCGGACCTCGCTGCGGTAGAGCGCATCACCCATCATCTGGCGCCACGCGGCCCGGATGCCTGGGGCTTCCATAGCCAAGGGCCCATCGCCCTTGGCCACCGTCGACTGAAGATCATGGACCTGTCCGACGGCTCGGCCCAGCCGATGGTCGACAACACCCTGGGCCTGTCGCTGGCCTTCAATGGCGCCATCTACAACTTCCCCGAGCTGCGCCAGGAACTGCAGGACCTGGGCTACCGCTTCTGGTCCGATGGCGACACCGAAGTGCTGCTCAAGGGCTACCACGCCTGGGGCGCGGCCTTGCTGCCCAAGCTCAACGGCATGTTCGCCCTGGCCATCTGGGAACGCGACAACCAGCGCCTGTTCCTGGCCCGCGACCGCCTCGGCGTCAAGCCCCTGTACCTGTCGCGCAATGGCGAGCGGCTGCGCTTCGCCTCGACGCTGCCGGCGCTGCTCAAGGGCGGCGACATCGACCCGATGATCGACCCGGTCGCGCTCAATCACTACCTCAATTTCCATGCTGTGGTGCCCGCGCCGCGTACCCTGCTGGCCAACGTGCAGAAGCTCGAGCCCGGCAGCTGGATGCGCATCGACCAGCACGGCGAAATCGAACGCCAGACCTGGTGGCAGCTGCACTACGGCCCCAACCCGGACGAACAGGACCTCGACCTGGAAGGCTGGACCACCCGCGTGCTGGATGCCACCCGTGACGCCGTGGCCATCCGCCAACGCGCCGCCGTGGACGTCGGCGTGCTGCTGTCCGGTGGGGTCGATTCGAGCCTGTTGGTCGGCCTGCTGCGTGAAGCCGGCGTGGACGACCTTTCCACTTTCTCTATCGGCTTCGAAGATGCCGGCGGTGAGCGCGGCGACGAGTTCCAGTATTCCGACCTGATCGCCCGCCACTACGGCACCCGCCACCACCAGTTGCGCATCGACGAGCGCGAGATCATCGAACAGTTGCCCGCCGCGTTCCGCGCCATGAGCGAGCCGATGGTCAGCCACGACTGCATCGCCTTCTACCTGCTGTCGCGCGAGGTGGCCAAGCACTGCAAGGGCGTGCAGAGCGGCCAGGGCGCGGACGAGCTGTTCGCCGGTTACCACTGGTACCCGCAGGTCGATGGCGCCGAGGATGCCTTCGGCGCCTACCGCGATGCCTTCTTCGACCGCAGCCACGCCGAGTACCGCGACACCGTGCAGACGCCCTGGCTGCTGGAGACCGACGCTGCCGGCGACTTCGTCCGCGAGCACTTCGCCCGCCCCGGCGCGCCGGATGCAGTGGACAAGGCCCTGCGCCTGGACAGCACGGTGATGCTGGTCGATGACCCGGTCAAACGGGTAGACAACATGACCATGGCCTGGGGCCTGGAAGCGCGTACGCCGTTCCTTGACTACCGCCTGGTGGAGCTGTCGGCGCGTATTCCGGCGCGCTTCAAACTGCCCGATGGCGGCAAGCAGGTGCTCAAGCAGGCCGCACGCCGGGTCATTCCTCACGAGGTGATCGACCGCAAGAAGGGCTACTTCCCGGTGCCCGGCCTCAAGCACCTCGAAGGCGCCACCCTGGACTGGGTGCGTGCATTGCTGACCGACCCCAGCCAGGACCGCGGCCTGTTCAACCCGGCGATGCTCGACCGACTGCTGAGCAACCCACACGGCCAGCTCACCCCGCTGCGCGGCTCCAAGCTGTGGCAACTGGCGGCCCTGAACCTGTGGCTCAGCGAACAAGGAATCTGACCGATGAAAGCCCATCCCGCCTATGGCCAGCGCTTGTTGCGCGGCCAGGCGCCGTCCTACGAACGCTTGCAGGCACGCCTGGCCGGTGACGGCAGCGAGCCCCACGACCAGCCGCGTGCCGTGCACTGCGGCTGGGGCCGCCTGCTGATCGGCCACACCTACCCTGCGCCGCTGGAGCTGGCCGAAGCGCTGCTCGACGAGCAGCCCGGCGAGCGCGACATCGCGCTGTACGTGGCCGCACCCCAGCAGGTGCTGGCCCAGGCCCCACAGCAACTGTTCCTCGACCCGTCCGATACGCTGCGCCTGTGGTTCACCGACTACCGCGCCGCGCAGCGGGTATTCCGCGGTTTTCGTATTCGTCGGGCCCATTCCGAGGCCGACTGGCAGGCGATCAACACCCTGTACCAGGCGCGCAGCATGCTGCCGGTCAACCCCGAGCTGATGACCCCACGCCACCTGGGTGGCCCGGTGTACTGGCTGGCCGAGGATGAACACAGCGGCGCAGTGATCGGCAGCGTCATGGGCCTGAACCACAGCAAGGCCTTCGACGACCCGGACCGCGGCAGCAGCCTGTGGTGCCTGGCCGTGGACCCACAGTGCGACCGCCCTGGGGTTGGCGAAGTGCTGGTGCGCCACCTGGTGGAGCACTTCATGAGCCGGGGCCTGGCCTACCTCGACCTGTCGGTGATGCACGACAATCGCCAGGCCAAGCGGCTGTATGAAAAGCTCGGGTTTCGCAACCTGCCGACCTTCGCGGTCAAGCGCAAGAACGGCATCAACCAGGAGCTGTTCCTCGGCCCTGGCCCGGAAGCTGGGCTGAACCCCTACGCGCGGATCATCGTCAACGAAGCCCTGCGCCGAGGTATCGACGTGCAGGTGGAAGATGCCGGTGCCGGCCTGTTCACCCTGAGCCTGGGCGGGCGCCGGGTACGCTGCCGTGAGTCGCTCAGCGACCTGACCAGCGCCGTCACCATGACCCTCTGCCAGGACAAGCGCCTGACCCGCCAGGCCTTTTATGCCGCTGGTTTGAACGTGCCTGCTCAACAACTGGCGGGCAACGCCGACGACAACCTGGCCTTTCTCGAAGAGCATGGCGCGGCGGTGGTCAAGCCGGTGGACGGCGAACAAGGCCAGGGCGTGGCGGTGAACCTCACCACCCTCGAAGACCTCACCCAGGCGATTGCCCAGGCCCGACGCTTCGACAGCCGCGTGTTGCTGGAAAGCTTCCACCCTGGGCTGGACCTGCGCATCGTGGTGATCGGCTACGAGGTGGTGGCCGCCGCCATTCGTCACCCGGCCCAGGTGCTGGGCGACGGCAAGCACACCCTCAAGGCGCTGATCGAGGCACAAAGCCGCAGGCGCCTGGTGGCGACCGGCGGCGAGAGCCGTATTCCGCTGGACGAGGAGACCGAGCGCACCCTGCGTGACGCGGGCCTGGGCTATGACGACATCCTGCCCGCCGGCCAGCGCCTGGCGGTACGGCGCACCGCCAACCTGCACACGGGCGGCACCCTGGAAGACGTTACCGAGCGCCTGCACCCAGTGCTGGCCGATGCCGCCATCCGCGCGGCGCGAGCGCTGGAAATTCCGGTGGTAGGGCTGGACCTGATGGTGCGCGATGCCGAATGCCCGGACTACGTGTTCATCGAAGCCAACGAGCGCGCGGGTTTGGCCAACCACGAACCGCAGCCGACGGCAGAGCGCTTTGTCGACCTGCTGTTCCCGCATAGCCGGCCGCTTGCGTAAACCAGTGCGACCTATTCGCGGGCAAGCCCGCTCCTACAGGTTCAACGCCCCCCTGTAGGAGCGGGCTTGCCCGCGAAGGCGCCGGTACAGCCACCGAATCACCCCCGAGGAGTGAACATGTCTGAACGACACCCCGAACCCGACCTCGACTACCTCAAGCGCGTGCTCCTGGAGATGCTCGCCATCCCCAGCCCCACGGGCTTCACCGACACCATCGTGCGCTATGTCGCCGAACGCCTGGACGACCTGGGCATTCCTTTCGAGCTGACCCGCCGTGGCACCATCCGCGCCACCTTGAAAGGCCGCCAGAGCTCACCCGACCGCGCCGTCTCCGCGCACCTGGACACCATCGGCGCCAGCGTGCGCCAGTTGCAAGACAATGGCCGCCTGGCCCTGGCCCCGGTGGGCCACTGGTCGAGCCGCTTCGCCGAAGGCAGCCGCGTCAGTGTGTTCACCGACACCGGCATTTTCCGCGGCAGCGTGCTGCCGCTGATGGCCAGCGGGCACGCCTTCAACACCGCCATCGACCAGATGCCAGTCAGCTGGGAGCACGTGGAAGTGCGCCTGGACGCCTACTGCGCCACGCGCGCCGACTGCGAAGCCCTGGGCATTTCCATCGGTGACTTCGTCGCCTTCGACCCGCTGCCGGAATTCACCGACAGCGGTCATATCAGCGCCCGCCACCTGGACGACAAGGCCGGTGTGGCGGCCTTGCTGGCGGCGCTCAAGGCCGTGGTGGAAAGCGGCCGGCAACCGCTGATCGACTGCCACCCACTGTTCACCATCACCGAGGAGACCGGCTCCGGCGCGGCCGGCGCCCTGCCCTGGGATGTCAGTGAGTTCGTCGGTATCGACATTGCCCCGGTGGCGCCGGGGCAAGCCTCCAGCGAGCATGCGGTGAGCGTAGCGATGCAGGACTCTTCCGGCCCCTACGACTACCACCTGTCTCGTCACCTGCTGAAGCTGGCAAGTGACCAGGAGCTGCCGGTGCGCCGCGACCTGTTCCGCTACTACTTCAGCGATGCCCATTCGGCAGTGACCGCAGGCCACGACATCCGCACGGCGCTGGTGGCGTTCGGCTGCGATGCGACCCACGGCTACGAGCGCACCCATATCGACAGCCTCGCGGCGCTCAGCCGGCTGCTAGCGGCCTACCTGCTCAGCCCGCCGGTATTCGCCAGCGACTCGCAACCGGCCAACGCTTCGTTGGAGCGCTTCAGCCACCAGCTCGAACATGATGCGCAGATGGCCAGCGACACACAGCTGCCGACCGTGGAGAGCCTGGTGGGGAACAAGGGCTGAAGAGATGTGGCGCCTTGACTGGTCTCTTCGCGGGCAAGCCCGCTCCTACAGGACTTGCGCTGAGCCTGTAGGAGCGGGCTTGCCCGCGAAGAGGCCAGCACAGTCTCCACCGATTCGCGTAGCATTAACCCAATCCCTCAAGACCCCGCCGCCATGCTGATTCCCTACGACCAATTGCAAGCCGAAACCCTGACCCGCCTGATCGAGGACTTCGTCACCCGCGACGGCACCGACAATGGCGACGACACGCCCCTGGAAACCCGGGTGCTGCGCGTACGCCAGGCGTTGGCCAAGGGCCAGGCGTTCATTCTGTTCGACCTGGACAGCCAGCAATGCCAACTGCTGGCCAAGCACGACGTGCCTCGGGAACTGCTCGACTGAACACAGCCCCGCTCATGCCGGGGTCTTGCGTCGCCCCTGGAGCTTGATTCGCTCGTGGATTTCCGAGCGGTGCACCGTCACCTTGCGCGGCGCACTGATGCCGAAACGCACGATGCCGCCCTGTACCTCGATCACCCTGATGCGAACATCGTCGCCGATGGTGATGACCTGCCCTATCTCACGCCCGATAACCAGCATGCTGCTTTCCTTTCGCTTGTACGGAAAAGGCGCAGACTCCTATGGTGTTATCGTCGGCACAACGCTTGGCCGGCAAAATAGACGCAGCCTACGCAGGCGGGTAATAAAGCCTACATACGCAGCCCTGCCACACCGCTAGAGGCCAGGCAAGATCAGGCGCCACGCGCCTTGGCGCGCATCTTCACAGCCATGGAGGTCATCTCGTCGTACAGCAACTGCGGCGCCTTGCACTTGAGCGCCCAGGCCTCACGCCCGGCCTCGTGGGGCAGAATCATGAACTCGCCCGCCGCCACCTTGGCGTGGATGTAGTCGGCGATGTCCGCGGCACTGATCGGCGAGCCTTCCAGCAGCTTGCCCACCTGCGCCTTCATGGCCGGGTTCGGCCCGCGGAACGAGTCCAGCAGGTTGGTCTGGAAGAACGATGGGCACACCACGTGCACTGCCACCTGCAATGGCCGCAGCTCCACCAGCAGGCTCTCCGACAGCGCCAATACCCCAGCCTTGGCGACGTTGTAGTTGCTCATCCCCGGCCCCTGCATCAACGCCGCCATCGAAGCGATGTTGATGATTCGCCCCTGGCTGCGCTCGAGCAGTGGCAGGAAGGCCTTGCAGCCCTTGACCACGCCCATCAGGTTGACCGCGATCTGCCAGTCCCAGTCCTCCAGCGACAGCTCGGCGAAGAAGCCACCCGACGCGACCCCGGCGTTGTTGACGATCACATCGATGCCGCCGAGCTTCTCCTCGCAGGCCTGGGCCAGCGCAGTCAGCTGGCTGTAGTCGCGCACATCGCAACGCTGTACGAACCCCTCGCCCCCCGCCTCACGCACCAACGCCAGCGTTTCACGCAGCCCCACATCGTTGACGTCAGCCAAAGCCAGGCGCCACCCCTCGCGGGCCCAGCGCAGGGCAATCTCGCGGCCCAGGCCGGAACCGGCCCCGGTGATCATCATTCGGTTGTGCATGGAGGCAAGCCTTGTTCGGTCGGGATGCCAGCAGTCTAGCCAAGCCGCAGGATGCGCTGGAGTGCTATCAGGCTGCTGAATGGGCGGGCATGAGTGGCCTACGCGCAACCGATGGAATCTTTGCCATCACTCATAGGTCGCAAGTGTAAGTGGCCGGCAGTTCCAGGCCTCTGACCTTCAACTACGCAAGGACTTCGCCCATGACCACGATCCTCATCATCATCCTGATCCTTATCCTGATCGGCGGTCTGCCGGTCTTCCCCCACTCGCGCAGCTGGGGCTATGGCCCGTCAGGCATCGTCGGGGTGGTGCTGGTGGTGCTGTTGATCCTGCTGCTGCTCGGCCACATATGACCCCAAGCGGCGCGGGCAGCCCCTGCCCCGCGCCGCCAGGGTGTGCTCAGGCGTCGCAACCGCTGCGGTAGCGACGCAGCCGCACCTCCAGGCGTAGCACGGCCAGGGTCAACAGTTGCAGGTCGAGCGCAATGTCGTCACTGACCCTGCTCGCAGCAGCGCAGCTGTCTTCCAGGCGTTGGCAGGCATCGACCACCCGCTGCGCGCGGATGATCCGCACCCCACCCTTGATCCGATGTGCCAGGGCCGCCAGGCCTGCCAAGTCCCCAATCAGCAAGCATTTACGCAGACGCCGCAGGTCGTTGCGGTTCACTTCCTGCAGGTCGCGCAGCAAACTGCAGACAGCCTGGGTGTCACCTGCCGCCAAGCGTTTCAGCTCACCGAGGTCGAAGTCGATACCCTCGTCGACCAGCGTGGCAGCCGAGTTCAACAAGCGTCGCAGTTGCACTATGGGTAGCGGGTTGTGCAGGCAATCATCCATGCCTGCCGCCAGGCAACGCATGCGCGTGCGCATCAGCTCACGCGCAGCCAGGCCAATCACCAGGCAAGGCGAAGCCTGCTGGCGTTGCTCGTGTTGGCGTACGGCACGGGCCAGTTGGTAGCCATTCATGGCAGGCATCTCACAATCACTGATGATCACATCGAAGGTTAATTTCATGCTCGCCCGCAGCGCCTGGGCGCCATCCTCGGCCAGCTCGACACAATGCCCCAGGCGCCGAAGTTGCAAACGCAACAGCAGCCGATTGGCAGGGTGGCCGCTGACCAGGAGCACATGCAGGCAGCGCTGGGCCGACACCGTCGGACACAGCTGGCGGCCACGGCACGGCGACAGGTGCGAACAGCCATTGGCGGCCTTGCGCTGGCGCCGGATACCAGCGATCAGCGCGCTGAGCGCACTGACCTGCTCAAGCAGCATGCGCTCACGCACCTTGCCCGCACGTAGCTGGCGCATGCCATACAGGGCCAGCGCCATCAGCGCCAAACCAGGCAGCAATGCCCAGGGCGGATGACGCAAGGCTGCGTCCAGCCACATCCCCAATAGGTCGCCCAAGGCCCTAGATCAGCCCATTGCGGCGGGCGATGTCGGCCAGGTCGATCAACGAGGCGACCTTGAGCTTCTCGATCAGGCGCGCCTTGTAGGTACTGATGGTCTTGTTGCTCAACAACATGGCATCGCCGATCGCCTTGTTGCTCATGCCCCGCGCCAGCTGCTGGAGAATCACCAGCTCACGGTCGCTCAAGCGGGCGATGCTCTGCGTCTCGTCGTCTTCCAGCTCGCGGCGGTTGACCGAACTGAGCGCGACCTCGGGGAAATAGGTGTAGCCCGACAGTACCGCCACCACCGCCTTGCTCAGGGCCAGCAGGTCGTCGGTCTTCGAGACGAAGCCCGAGGCACCGGCCTTCATGCAGCGCAACGAATAGCTTTCCGCCGCCTGCGAGGTCAGCACCAGGACCTTGGCCGGGCGCTCCATGCCCAGGATCCGACCGATCACCTCCAGCCCGTCGAGGCCGGGTATGAGCAGGTCGAGAATGACGATGTCGGGGCAGTGCTCGCGCGCCAGCCTGACGGCGTCGACACCGTTGTCGGCCTGGGCGACCACCTCGAGCTGGTCCTGGCGCAACTGCATGCACACGCTGGCACGGATGAAGGGGTGGTCATCGACGACCAGTACCTTTTGCATCACCTGCCCTCAACCGCCGATGGCCAGTTCGCGACGGTCGCGGCCCTCGATCAGTTCGAACTCGTAGGTCCAGCCCACCTGCCGCGGGAACTCGCGCACCCGCCCTGGCAGCAAGTGGTGCTTGGTGGTGGTTTCGCAGCGCTGGCCATCGCGGCTGCAATGGCGGAAGCGGTCGAGAATCACCGTGGCGTTGCCCTGGTTGCCCACCGACAGGCGCGTGGGCTGCTCATCGATCGGTGTGTGATAGCGCACTTCGGCGGGGCGCACGAACAGCAGCGTGCCATAGCCGGCCAGCAGGTTGACGCCGGCCTTGAGGCCGTCGCGGTACTGCTCGGCCTCGGCGTCGCTCAGGTTGAAACCGTCCTGGGCCTCCGGCAGCACCGGTACGAAGCGCAAGCGGAAATAACGCTCGCTGTCACGCCCGCCGCGATACAGCAGGCGCACGGTCTGCATGCCATTGGCCGGCACGATCAGCCGCGCCGGGCTAGCCACCACCCCACGCTCGGCCATCGGCAAGCTCTCCTGGTCGATTTCACGGGGCGTGCCATCGCGGGCGTAGACCAACTCGGCCACGCTGACCTTGACGAACGCCGTGGTGTCGCCACCATTGCGCACACGCTTGAGCAAGGTACTCTTGCCGCCGTCGAGGTAGTCGTACAGCGCCCCGACATTGATCTCGGGCGCTGCCAGTGCAGAACAGGGCAGCAACAGCAGGGCGACGGTCATCCAGCGTGCGAACATTTCAAGCCTCCAGCGAGAAAAAGAGAGGGTGATATCAAAGTGATATTATTGGTCGATAGCGAAATGGAAAAAGCCAAACCTGTTGCAGGAAGGCTCCTGTAGGCCGGTAGGAAACATCCGAAGACCAAGTCACATCTCCGCATCGAACACCACCGTCACGTCCCCTCGGTAGGTGCTGCCCGGGTGGTCGAGCATGCCCTTCACATGTTCACGCTCGACCTCGAAATTCAGCTGTCCCGAGCGGTTGAACACAGTAGCGACTGCCTCGAACGATAACGCCGCAGCGCGTCCGGTGGGCAAGGCCAGCTTGCGTACCTCCTTGCCTTCCTGGCGAATGCCCCCCGGCATGCTCACCCCCACACTGACCGGCACCTCGTGGTTGGCGGCATTGCGAATACCGCAGCGATCACCCACCGGGTACTGGCACAGCTTGTAGGCCTTGAACGGCCCGCTGGACCAGATCTGGAACAACAGGTCGCGGTACAGCTTCTGCAGCGCCTGCCCGCGTGACAGCCAACCGCTCCAGCCGCCCGGGGGTTCGAGCACCGCGCGCTCCGAGCCAGGTGGGAAGTCGATGACGAAGGCGTGTTGCACATCCAGCTCGAAGTTCAGCGTCAAGCTGTTGTTGTCCAGGCCCTGGACACCATTGCCGAAGTCGAAGTCCATACCCGGGCCGACGCTGTAGGTCGCACTGCCATGGTAGATGCCCGGCTTCATGGCCAGCGGCGACGGCATGTTCAGCTTGTATGAGACGGCCATTTCGGTCACCGGGGTGGTGAAGGTCTCGCCACGCTTCGCTTCGGTGCCGTTGGAGTAACAGGGCTGTGGCTGAGCGGGATTGCGCACGCTCCACAGGTACATGGTCCAGCCCTGTTCGGTCCAGTAGGTGACTTGGTAGGCACAACCACCCGAGGGGTAGCGCGTGAATACCGGGTTCTTGTAGCTGGGCTCTTGGACTTTCTGACTTACCCCCAGGATCTCGAAGGTGATCGGGTAGGTATCGCGGGTCAGCGGATTGGTGACCTGCAACGTGCGCCGTCCCGGCAGCTTGACGTAGAACTGGTCGCGCGCATCGGGTGCATAGGCGATCGATGTCTTCAGGTAATTCAGCGGCAGCCCCACTGTCTGCACGCCAGCACAGTGCGTGGGCCAGTAGCCGCAGAACCCGGCCTGTCGCGTGGTGTTCTCGAAGCGCCCGCTGGCTTCGCCGCGGTATTTGGCGGTGAAGGTCACCTCGGCCGCCGTGGCCTCGGGCAACGCCGCCCGGCCGAGCAACAATGCCAGCAGCCAAGGTGACAGACGCAGGCGACGTGGGTGTACAGCCAGCATGGATGTAGTCCTCATGATTTCGGTGTGACCCGGCTCCAGGCCCAGGGTTGCTGTGCGCTGTGCCATCAGCTGTCTGCACCTGTGCCGCCGTCGATGGCATTGGCCAGACCCTTCGGTACGCAGCGCAGGTCACCGGCCATCAGCACGTTGTCTTCGCGTGGCAAACCCGCCGGGTCGAGCTTCAACAGACAGGCAGAAGCACCGGCACTGCGGATTTCCAGGGTCGGGGTGGATTCGCTCATCTCCACCGCGAAATGCCCATCCACCTCGCTGACCCCACGGCTGGCGTGGTTGATCACGTGCGCCCCCCGCATCGGCTGGCCCTTGGCATCGAGCAGACGCCCCAGCACCGTCACGGTGCGCAGCACGTGCAACTGGCGGTATTCCACGCCCCCACGGTTCAGGTGATAGTCGACGCTCGAAGGCTGGATCACCGCTGCCGTGTGTTCGCCATCGTCGAAGTCGAACTGCACGTGGCCGGACTTGAACGCCGTCACCGGGATGATGTTGCGCCCCGGGTGAAGGCGCGCACTGCTGCCCTGGTGGTCGTCGGCGCGCAGGCGCAGTTCGGGCAGGTCGGTGTCGACATCGACGATCAGCCCCGCCTCGTGGGGCAGGTACTGGCCGCTCATGGCCAGCTTGCCGCCCCCCACGGCCACGGTGCTTTCCAGGTTGATGCCGCCACTGAGCTTGCCGTTGTAGGAAGACTGCTGGGCATAGGCGTCGCCATACAGCCGCTGGTTCTCGAAGTTGACGTGTCCGGCCAAGCCAGCGCCGTAGCGGTCCACCGTGGTGGTGGCGGTGACCGTGCGCAGGGCGCCGAGGTCGACGTCCTGCTGGTAGGAAACCGACGCGTTCTGGTCTCGCCCGCCATCGCGCGCAGTGCGGCTGCCGATGCTTGCCGACAGGCGCTTGCCAGGCTGGCCGAGGCTCATGCTCAGGCTGAGGTTCACGCCCCGGCTGCGCTGCTCATCGGTAGCGCGGGTACCCGGGCGGTCGAACAACGACAGGCGCCAGGTGGCATCGGAGCCACCGAGCTTGCCGAAATACGACCAGCCCAGGTCGTAGGCCATGCCGCTGGACTCACCACTGCTGCGCGTCACCCGGGCAGTGGCGGTGTGACGTGCATCGAGGCGCTGGTTCAGCGACACCGAGGTCTGGCTGTTCTGCTGGCGGATCGGCCCACTGTCGAGGTCGCGTGCAGACTCGATCCACGAACGGTTGTGGCTGAGCACCAGCGAGCCGAGGTCGTGGCTGAAGATGCCCTGCAAGTCGTAGCCGGTGCCATGGCCTTGGGTCTGGAACAGGTTTGTGTACAGCGAGATACGGTCGCGCGGCGTCCAGTCCAGCGAGGTGCTGTACTGCATGCGCTCGTCGATGCGCTGGCTCGCCAGGCCCAGCACTGCCCGGGGGTGCAGCAGGTAGTTGGCCATCACCCCGCCACTGAGGCTCGCGTCGTGGTCGTCTTCCCAGTTGTTGAACAGGCTTTCCTGGCGCCCCAGGTACAGGTTGTAGCGCCAGCGCGAGTCGGAAGAGCGCCAGTTGGTGGGCTTGTAGATGAACTCTTGGGTGCGCGAAGTCACCTGGCCATCCTCGACCAGGCGCACCTCGACTTCATAGATGCCACCGGGCAGCACCCGAGTGTCGAGGGTCTGCAGGCCGGGCTGTACCGGCTGGCTGTTGATCAGCACGCCATTGCGGTAGATCTCCACCACCCCTGGGCGGTCGGGGGTGACGTAGATCGGCGTGGCACTGGGTGAGGTAGTGTCGATGGCCAGGCTGTCGCTGCTGCCGAACATCAGGCCCAGGGTTGTGTCCGGGCTGCTGCCGAACAAGCGTGGTTGGCGTACCAGGCCTTGTGCGCCTGGAGTGAAATAGCCCAGGCGATAGAAATGGTTCTCGTGCAGCCGTTCGCTGTACAGCTGGTCGAGACGGTAACGGGTGCCTTGTTCGCTGTCGCTGCCACGGTCGAGCTGGCCGTCGGCAACGCCGGTCCAGTTGCCCAGGCTGGTCTGGCCTTGCAAGGCGTAGCGGCCACTGGTTTGCTGGCCATCGCCCACCAGGTTGAGCTGGTTGCGCAGCAGCAGCCCATGGCTGCCATGCTCCGGCAGGCGGTGATAACGGGCGGCATCGCCACTGGCTTCAGCCTGGTCGGTCAACAACGACAACTGCGAGTTGACCAGGCTGTAGTGCAGCGCGCGCAGGCCATCGACGCAGTCACTTTGGCAGTTGCCCAGCGGTCGGCCATCGGCCAGGCGCTCTTGCCAACGGCGACGCAGGCTTTCAGGCTCCTGGCTGTCCTGGGTTTCGGTGAACTCGAGCAGTTGCACTCGCTGGTCACGCGACAGCACCACCATCGCATCGCCCAGGTAGCGGCCATCGAGGTCGACCCGCACCGCCAGCGGCACATCGAAGAAGTGCCCCTCGAACTCGCGCGGCAGGCCCTCTGTCTGTACCAGCCCTGGCACTGCAGGCCTGGAGGTGTCCGCCCACGCAGGCAAAGGGGCGAGCAACGCGCCCGCGGCAAACAGGCCGCGCAACGTCACGCTGAAGGAATACTTGATCATTTTTAGTATGCAGGCAGGCCCCTCCTTCACCGCCGAGGCGAACCTCGGGGCGAAGGACAGGTAGAGCGGATGGGAGTACGAAACGCCGAACGCTTATGGGTTGGTTTCGAACATCATGCTGACCAGGCCTTGGTAGTTGCCCGGAACGTAGCCGGTGGAGGGTGCAGCCTGGGCGGCGATCTCGAAACCGATGACCGCGCCTGGGCCTGCCAGTGCACCCGAGACGACTTCAGCGGAGGTGGTAGTCAGAACTTCGTTGGCGACCTTGACGTCCAGGCCGCTGGTGATGGTGGCAGGCGACAGCATGTAGGCCGCGATCGGGCCCACGGTGCTCTTGACCTGAAGCTGCTTGCGGATCGGCTGCAGCTCGCTGCGGAACGAATTCCATTGCAGCTCCTGCGGGTCATTCATCCAGTTGCCGCCTACCGGCTCAACATAGAATGCGTCGGTCGGTACCTGGGCCGTGACCTGAACTTGCTTTTCGATGGGGTCAGCGGCATGGGCGGCGGTAGCGGTGAACAATGCCAGGGGAAGGGCCATGAAAAGACGTTTCACGAATAGATCTCCTTGAAAGGGGTGTGCTTCAACTGCGTTATTGCAGTTGGCAAGGCGAATTATTCGCGCTGCGGCTGAACCCTTGAGTAAGACCGTTCCCAGTGGGCGTGAGAAATTTCCCAAGGCCTGCAAAGTGCCACTACCGAAGAATGACGACCAGAAACGAAAACGCCCCGGCAAGCCGGGGCGTCGTTCATGCAAAGCCAGGTATCAGTGGGAAACTGCGCCGCTCGAGCCCAGGCCGGTTTGCGAACGCACGAACTGCGGGAAGAACAGTGCGCGCTCTTCGTCGGCAGCCTTGGACTTGTCGGTGACCGAGAAGAACCAGATACCCACGAAGGCGATCAGCATCGAGAACAGTGCTGGGTACTCGTACGGGTAGATGGCTTTCTCGTGGCCGAGGATCTGCACCCAAATGGTTGGGCCGAGGATCATCAGGCTCACCGCACTGACCAGGCCCATCCATCCGCCGATCATCGCGCCACGGGTGGTCAGCTTCTTCCAGTACATCGAAAGCAGCAGCACCGGGAAGTTGCAGCTGGCAGCGATGGAGAACGCCAGGCCTACCATGAACGCAATGTTCTGCTTCTCGAACAGGATACCCAGGCCGATCGCCAGCACCGCCAGGGCGATGGTGGTGATCTTCGACACGCGAATCTCGTCCTTGTCGTTGGCCTTGCCCTTGCGCCAGACGCTGGCGTACAGGTCATGGGACACCGCCGAGGCACCGGCCAGGGTCAGGCCCGCAACCACCGCCAGGATGGTAGCGAAGGCCACTGCCGAGATGAAGCCGAGGAAGATACTGCCGCCCACGGCATCGGCCAGGTGCACCGCCGCCATGTTGTTGCCGCCCAGCAGGGCGCCGGCGGCGTCCTTGAAGGCTGGGTTGGTGCTGACCAGCAGGATCGCGCCGAAGCCGATGATGAAGGTCAGGATGTAGAAGTAGCCGATGAAACCGGTGGCGTAGAACACGCTCTTGCGGGCTTCCTTGGCGTCGCTGACGGTGAAGAAGCGCATCAGGATGTGCGGCAGGCCGGCGGTACCGAACATCAGCGCCAAGCCCAGGGAGAACGCCGAGATCGGGTCCTTGACCAGGCCGCCCGGGCTCATGATCGCCTCACCCTTGGCATGTACCTTGATCGCCTCGGAGAACAGCGTGTTGAAGTCGAAGCCCACGTGCTTCATCACCATCAGTGCCATGAAGCTGGCACCAGACAGCAGCATGACCGCCTTGATGATCTGTACCCAGGTGGTCGCCAGCATGCCGCCGAACAGCACATAGGCGCACATCAGGATACCCACCAGGATCACCGCGACGTGGTAGTCCAGGCCGAACAGCAGTTCGATCAGCTTGCCCGCGCCGACCATCTGCGCGATCAGGTAGAAGGCCACCACCACCAAGGAGCCTGAGGCCGACAGGGTGCGGATTTCCTTCTGGCCCAGGCGGTACGAGGCCACGTCGGCGAAGGTGTACTTGCCCAGGTTGCGCAGGCGCTCGGCGATCAGGAAGAGGATGATCGGCCAGCCGACCAAAAAGCCGATCGAGTAGATCAGGCCGTCGTAGCCGGAGGTGAACACCAGGGCGGAAATACCCAGGAAGGACGCTGCCGACATGTAGTCACCGGCAATCGCCAGGCCGTTCTGGAAGCCGGTGATACGCCCGCCCGCTGCGTAGTAGTCGGAGGCCGAGTTGTTGCGTTTGGACGCCCAGTAGGTAATGCCCAGGGTGAACAGCACGAAGGCCAGGAACATGAGGATGGCCGACATGTTCAAAGGTTGTTTCTGCACCGCGCCGCTGATTGCATCGGCTGCCCACACAGCGGGTGTGAATACACCGCAGGCGAGGACGGCCAAGGTTTTGGCGTGACGAATCATTGCTGCGCCTCCTTCAGGATCGCTTTGTTCAGCTCATCGAACTCGCCATTGGCGCGGCGCACGTAGATGCCGGTGAGCACGAATGCCGAGAGGATCAGGCCAACGCCCATGGGGATACCCCAGGTGATGGACGAGTCGGGGCTGATCTTGCTGCCCAGCAGCTGTGGGCCATAGGCGATGAGGAGGATGAAGGCGCAGTAGAGGCCGAGCATGATCGCCGAGAGGATCCAGGCGAAGCGCTCCCGCTTGGTGACCAGCTCTTTGAAGCGCGGACTTTCTTGTATTGATCGGTAGATGCTGTCGTTCATTGTTTTTGTCCTAGCAGCAACACAGTAATGGGTGAACCCGCCCTTACTTTATGCTGCCGGTGAACGCCAACCAGACGACCTTAGTCTTAGATGCAAGACTGTTTTACCGATTGAGTAACAAAACGAACGGCCAGTGCGCCTGGTTCGCGGGCAAGCCCGCTCCTACAGATTCAGCACAAATCCTGTAGGAGCGGGCTTGCCCGCGAAGAGGCCCGCAACCTACCCCACAGAAAAGACACAGAGGAACCACCATGGTCCTGCGTTCTGAAATCCTGGTGAACAAAAACGTCATGCCCACCGCGGAGCAAGCCCTGCCTGGCCGCGAAACCCCGATGGCCCTGCCCGAATTCCACTACGTGTTCGAAGGCACCCCATTGCTCGGCCCGTTCTTCGAGGGCAGCATCGACTTCGCCATCTTCGGCCTGGGTTGCTTCTGGGGCGCCGAGCGTCGCTTCTGGCAGCGTGAAGGCGTGGTCAGCACCGTGGTCGGCTATGCCGGCGGCTTCACCCCGAACCCGACCTACGAGGAAGTCTGCTCGGGCCTGACCGGCCACACCGAGGTGGTGCTGGTGGTGTTCGACAAGGACAAGGTCAGCTACCGCGAGCTGCTGGCAATGTTCTGGGAACTGCACAACCCCACCCAAGGCATGCGCCAGGGTAACGACATCGGCACCCAGTACCGCTCGGCCATCTACTGCACCAGCCCCGAACAGCTGGAGCAGGCCAAGGCCAGCCAAGAGGCGTTCCAGGCCGAACTGGACAAGGCCGGCTTCGGCCAGATCACCACCGAGATCGAGCAGGCGCCTACCGTCTACTTCGCCGAGGCCTACCACCAGCAGTACCTGGCCAAGAACCCGCAGGGCTACTGCGGCATTGGCGGTACCGGTGTCTGCCTGCCTCCGAGCCTGCAAGGTAACTGAGCCATGGCGACGATGACGCTGTTCCACTCGCCGCTGTCGCCATTCGTGCGCAAGGTCATGGTGGTGTTGCACGAGACCGGGCAACTCGAGCGCGTCACCCTGAAAAGCGTGAACGTCAGCCCGGTGAGCGGCGACGACCAGCTCAACCAGAGCAACCCGATCGGCAAGCTCCCTGCCCTGCGCCTGGACGACGGCACGGTGTTGCACGACAGCAGGGTGATCTGCGAATACCTCGACCACCAGCATGTCGGCAGCCCGCTGCTGCCGCGCGAAGGCTCGGCGCGCTGGCGTCGACTGACGTTGGCGTCGCAGGCCGATGCGATTCTTGATGCGGCGGTTTCCAGCCGCTACGAAAGCTTCCTGCGCCCAGAGGACAAACGCTGGGACGGCTGGCTGGATGCGCAGTCGCAGAAGATCCGCCGCAGCCTGGCCGACCTGGAACAGCAGCACCTCGCTGAACTCGCCTCGGTCTTCGACCTGGCGGCGATCGGCGTAGCCTGCGCCCTGAGCTACCTGGACTTGCGCCAGCCTGAGTTCGGCTGGCGTGAGCAGCAGCCCGGGTTGGCTGCCTGGTATGCCGAGGTGAGCCAGCGGCCGTCGATGGTCGCCACTGCCCCGGCCGTCTGAGCTATCGCTATCGCGGGGCAAGCCCGCGATAGTGCCGTAACGGCAATCAGCAGTCCGGCTTGTCCGCCGTGTAACGCTTGGCAGGGTTCACCGCAGCCTTGAACTCACGCAGGGCCTTGGCACCGATCAGCAGCGGGTAGTTGAAGTTGCTGCGGTCGGTCAGGTTCACCTCCACCGTGCGCTTCACCTCCCCCAGGCACAGCTGCAACTCGACCACCGGGCGCCGCGCCGCCTCGGCTGGCTCCTCGTCTTCGTCGTCATCGCCGCTGCGGGCCTTGATCTTGCTGATGCGCGCCACCTTGTGCTCGTAGACCTTGCCGTTGGAGTCCTTGGTCGCCAGGCGGAAGCGCACCCAGTCCTCGCCATCGCGGGTGAAGGTCTCGATATCCTTGGCCGACAGCGAGGCGGTCAACGCACCGGTGTCCATCTTGGCCTTCAGGGTTTCGCCGAACTCCGGCAGCTTGATGTACTCGTAACGGCCATAGAGCGTCGGGTCGGCGGCCATCGCCGGCAATGCCAGCAGCGACAGGAGGGCGAGCAGAGGTTTCACGGGCAGTATTCCTTGAGATGGGACAGTGCTTAGACTGCGTCGGCAGGATAGGTTCGTTGTCACAGGTTATCCAACACAATGTGAAACATTTGTACCGCCCACTGGGCACGGGACGTTTGGCGTAGGACGCTGCCCTGCTTATCATTGCCACCTGCCAAATTCACACAACAAGAGTCTCTTTATGCGTCGCCTGCTGACCGGCATTCTTACCACCCTGCTGCTACTGCTAAACACCTTGGTGATCATCGGCCCGCTGCTGGTCTTCGCCCTGCTCAAGCTGGTACTGCCAGGCCGGGGCCGTGACTATGCGTCGGCGGCGGTGATGTGGCTGGCCGAAACCTGGTCGGAAATCGACAAGGCGATCTTCGCCCTGTGCATCCCCACCCAATGGGATATCCGCGGCATCGAGAACCTGCGCAAAAGCACCTCCTACCTGTGCGTAAGCAACCACCAGAGCTGGGTCGACATTCCCGCTTTGATCGAAGCCCTCAACCGCCAGGTGCCGTTCTTCAAATTCTTCCTCAAGAAAGAGTTGATCTGGGTGCCGCTGCTGGGCCTGGCCTGGTGGGCGCTGGACTACCCGTTCATGAAGCGCTACAGCAAGGCCTTCCTGGAAAAACACCCGGAACTCAAGGGTAAGGATTTGGAAATCACCAAGGCCGCCTGCGAACTGTTCAAGCGCCAGCCGGTAACCGTGGTCAACTACCTCGAAGGCACTCGTTTCACCGAAGCCAAGCGCCAGGCCCAGCAGTCACCCTACCGCCACCTGCTCAAGCCCAAGGCCGGCGGTGTGGCCTTCGTGCTGGGCGCGCTGGGCGAGCAGCTCGATGCGCTGCTCGACGTCACCATCGTCTACCCCGGCAACCAGGCGCCGGGCTTCTGGGCCCTGCTCAATGGCAGCATCAGCCGGGTCATCATCGATATTCGCGTGCGTGAGCTGGACCCGGCGCTGTGCTCGGGCGACTACGAGAACGACCCGGCGTTTCGCCAGACCGTGCAGGCCTGGGTGAACCAGCTGTGGGAAGAGAAAGACCAGCGCATCGAAGACTTGCGCAACGAGGCGAACCACGGTCGCGCTGTGTAGCCCGACTGAACGCACCACCTCTGCGCTCTACCAGTTGTGGCCCGGCTGCCGCAGCGTTACATGTGACAGGCAATCGCCTGCACTGACGCAGCGGCGCGAGTCACGACATGGAGAGACGCAATGCAACCCACTCAACTGTTCTATCAAGGCGAAAAACTGGCAGGGGCGCTGCAAGGCCAGCACTTTCAACGCACCTTGCACGCGAGTTTGCCGCTTGCCCAGCACCGGGCGGGCGAGCCTGCCCAACTACTGGCCACCGAAACTGCGGGCAGCGTGATGCGGGTTGTTGCACCCGCTCATGATGCGGTGAACGTATTCAGCGCCTACGGTCATGCTGCGGCCCGCGCGCAGCCAGTTGCTTACCCGATGTTCAATGGTGAACGCCTGGACGAGACGTTCGGCGGGTACTTGCTGGGTAACGGGCACCGCGGCTATCGACCTGACCTGATGCGCTTCGTTAGCCCCGATCGGTTGAGCCCGTTTGGCGCTGGGGGCACTAATGCCTATGCCTATTGTGGAGGGGAGCCGGTGAACCACTCCGATCCTTCAGGGAAGAGCTCTTTCAGTATCATAAAATCAAGAGCAGAGGTTGCTCGGATCAAAGTGGCTAGGAAACTTTCATCGAGCAATCGGGCGACCAACACCGGCGACCAAGTTGACGCGCCACTGGTACGATCAGATTATTACAAGATAGAGAGTTACGAAAAAGAGACACGCGCTCTAACGAGTTTAAATGGCGCACTAGAAGAAGAGCACATAAGAATAATGAGAAAACCAAATCACCTCACCGACAAAAATCTAAGAAAACTGAAAAACCTGAGAGACGAGAAAAAACACAACACCGAACGAATCGAATCTATCGCAGAAAAAATCAAAAACTTAGAACCCAAAAAAATTCAACGCACACACAATAGACCGAAAAACAATATCCACCAAGACTTAAAACCAGAAGAAAATCGTATCACCCCGATGAGACTGCGTTAGCCTAGAGACTGATATAGCCCTCCCTCAGCAAACGCAACTGACAATTCTATCAGTTGCGTTGAGCCTCCACCGCCTTACACTGCCTGACACACTCCGAATCAAAGCTCAGATCACTCTGATTGAGCACTATCAGCCTCTGATAATTAAGCTCGCCCTGATTTCGTGCCAAACGCAAGAAAACCTTGCTCCCCAGACAATATCCGGAGGCAGTATGTCATTCCATTTCGAAGTATTTAGAAGCTTTCAGTTTGATGGTGAACTTCACGCACGCGTCACCTCTTCCTCTGCCAACGATGTCGCCGTCATCACGTACAACGCCGTCTGCTCCGAAGGAAATAACCACAGCGTCAGCGGCAACGTGAATGAGGCCGTGGTATTCGAGGACCTGCCCCCCGCAGATTACCGGGTGAGCGCCGAAATCTCGTTCACCACGGGTAAACAGGCTGTCACCCTCGAGAAGACCCTTTCTGTTCATCCTGAGGAGAAAACCCGCACATTGCGCGCTGCGTTGGCGAATCACCCCACTCTGAACCAATTGGCAGGCCGCCTTCCCACGATCAACAACAGCAGCAAAGCCTCCTTGAAAGGCCACCTGTCGCTGGGCACCGCATCTCGCCACACCCTGTGTGTCATGTTCGAGGAAAACGGTCTGGAGAAACTTAACCTGAACATGCCGCCCGAAGTGGGTCGCCTCTTCGCCCAAGACACCCCTCCCGCCTTCGCGCCTGTGGTGAGGAAAAGGGAGGCGCTGCTTGCCAGGAAAGGCCGGGGCAAAGTGCTGCAACGCTTTCTCAATCTGTACTACCTGGATTCAAAGCTGCAAGGACAAAACCTCCTGCAACTGGCCACTGCATTGGAGAAAATCGACTACATCGAGTATTGCGCACTGATGCCCTCGGCTACTGCCGACGACGCAGAAGGGGCAGAGGTCGGGGAAACCAACATCTTGGGTACGCAGACCCCTGACTTCGAGCCCCTGCAACTGCATCTGAACGCGCCGTCTGCCGAGATGAAGGGCCTGAACATCCGCAAAGCCTGGGAAAAAGCCCGTGGCCGGGGGATGTCCCTCCACGTTCCAGAAAGCAACGGTGTCTATCCGGAACATGAGGACCTGATGGGCCAAATGACCGTGGTAACCGCTTATCCAGACCACTTCGCCACCTCTCACGCCGACGCCGTTACCGCCTTGATCGTCGCCGCCGACAATCAAAAGGGTGTAACCGGCATCGCCTGCGAAGCCCACGCCTACACTTACACGACATACTTCGACTATTACGAAATACTGACCATCGGCGACATCCTCGAGCATTACAACCCTACCGATATGGTTTCCATGAGCTTCTCCCGTGATGGCTTCATGCTCCTGCATCAGAAACCGTGGTGGGACTTCGCCAATACGCTGAAGGCAGCAGGAGGTATGGTATTCATTGCATCCGGCAACAATGGCAAGGATATTCTCAACGATCCAGGCTTCGCCGACTGGGGTGACTCCGGCGGTATCGCAATTGGCTCCTGCCACAACACCACAGGCCGCCGCTACGACACGTCTTCGTACAACTTCCACCGCATGCTCAATGCCTGGGGCACCAAGGCCGTGGTAACCGCAGGGTTCGGCGATCTGTTCAAAAACCAGGAGAACCCCAGCCAGAACTACACAGCGACCTTTGGCCAGAGTTCATGCGCCACGCCAATGACTGCCGCGTCTTGCGCGCTGGTCCAGTCCTTCGTTAAAGAGCGTTTCAATATCTTCCTCGACGCCAAAGAAATGTATGACCTGGTGTCTGCATCGGGCCATGCCGACGCAGAGGGTGAGCAGATCGGCATCCGGCCGGATGCCTATGAGGCGATGAGCATTCTGGAAACGCTTCTGGCGCGTTGATCGCAGCGTTGTCACGCCTGCGGTGAAACAGCGGCGAGTGAAATTGGGATGGGTTTATTGGCTCCACTGCGAATTCGGCTTATCGAGTCGAATCGGCAAAAGTACTTATAAAATAAATCCGTCCCTCTTTCCGTCTTCCCCTTTTCGCGCCCGATTTCCGAACCACTCGCCAGCCTCCGATCTCTTATGCCAGTAGCCGCATGTATAAAGCATCGCAATACTGATGTGACTGTTTTTCACAGTAGATACTCACCAATTGCAGAGATATTGAGGTAGTTCATCCAATGAACAGACAACTCGGCACTAGCCAATATTTTTATCGAGCAGGGCGTTTCGCGACAGAGCGACGTGGTGGGCACGCGCGCGCTGTGTTCAGCAGTACTGAATACCTTCTGGCCGAGCGACACAGTGACCGGCTAAATACTCAAAGCCTGCTGGCCGTTGACCGTAATTCATCGGTACTCGCCCGTGACATAAGTCAAGGATCCGCTGCCTATCGATATACACCGTATGGCCACTCGCCCGAGACTACCGGTGCGCTCAACTTATTGGCATTCAATGGCCAACGACAGGATCGCCCGACCCGTTTCTACCTGCTTGGCGATGGCCATCGCGGCTACAGCCCAGCGTTATTCCGTTTTCTATCAGCCGATAGCCTGAGCCCATTCGATGCGGGCGGCATCAATGCCTATGCATACTGTGGCGGTGATCCTATAAACCGTGTGGACCCCTCGGGCCAAAACTGGATCAGTAGCCTATTTAAAGGTATTGGCAATCTGTTCGGAAGGACCAAAAGTCGTAACCGCGTCACTTTAAAGAGCGCAGACAACACCCTTGATCGCCTAGCAGCAAAGGTACCTACCATTAGACCCCACTATGCCGACAGAGGACGAAGAGATGATTATTTCTTCCACGGTCAACTCCGCACCGTAGCAGCACAACGCGAATCTAAGCGCGACGCAATATTTGGCCCAAGCCGTAGAAGCCAAAAAATCCAAACAAGCATCTTAGAGGAAAAATTAAAACTTGCCTCCATTGAAGATAGGATAAAAATTCAATACAGCGACATTAATTACTTGGAGAAATCAGACCCCTCGCACAGACCCCGCCACCAATACGAACAAATAGAGCGACTACAAGATAAAGCATCAAAAACTCGAAGCCGCATACGAGAGCATAATAACCAACTCGACGCCTATTAACTCTAACCCAATCTGGCCCATCACCGACCACAGAACAATGGGGACAGGTTTATTTTCCTGTCATTTCTACCAGTAGTGGAGTGCGTCATTCCTGGCCACCATCACACTCAATCTCTCACAGCAAACAGGAGCAAGATATGAAGCGTCAGGCAAACACAACGCAGTTCTTCTACCAAGGCGGTAAGCTCACTACCGTGCGCGGGCCAGAGCAACAGCGCAGTATCTTCCGTCATTCCGACATCCCGTTGGCCGAACAGGCCAGTACAGACGCTGGCGGCAATGGTTTGCTGGCCACGGATGACAAAGGCTCCGTTCTCACTGTTCAGGGTGATGATGAAGAGAAAGATGAACACCATGCTTTTTCGGCATACGGCCATAATTTGACAACAGGTTCCGGTAAAACTCGAATCGGCTTCAATGGCGAACCTATTGACCTAAGCACAGGGTGTTACTTGCTTGGGAACGGCTATCGTGCCTACACAACACGGACGGGGCGTTTTCAATCGCCCGATAGCCTCAGTCCGTTTGATCGGGGCGGTATCAACGCCTACGCCTACTGCGCAAATGACCCTGTCAATGCCATCGATCCCACTGGCCGCTACCGCGTCGTCGTTGAACAGTTCAGGCAGATCAAGCGACAACCCGTGACCATCGTCACCCGCCTCACCACCGGAATAAGCGTCCGAGTCACGAAGGAGGGCGTGAGGCAGAGAAAAAGCCAGTACCACACCGAGACCTCGCCCCCGAAAACGCACTATCAGCATGAAGTCAGCACACTGCATATCAAGAGGATCGGCACGGGTGAATCCTCTAAATTGAGAGTGGTAAAAGAACAGCATCTGCCGACATACAGGGAGAACGGCTATGCGCTGAAGTACCTCAAAGCCGAGGTACCTCGGCCATTTACCGAGGCCACAGCCAGCATAATCGCATTACTCGAAAGCCATCAAAAATCCTTCCTGAGAGACGGCGCGGAATTATTCAACCAAGCAATGGATCCGCAAAACCTGACCACCTATATTCGAGGTGTTCCAAGAATCACAGAAGGATCCAGCCAGACAAGGCCACCGAGTTGAAAGCCCCCACGCAGAAAAGCGCCGCGCACGATCGTGCGCAGCGCCGACTCACCGGGTGACAGAATCTCAAGCCGCGCTAAACGTCTTATGTGGATCGATCACAAACTTCTTCGGCACGCCCGCATCGAACTCACCATAGCCTTCTGGCGCCTGATCCAGGCTGATCACCTGCACCCCCACCACCTCGGCGATGTTGATGCGGTCCCACATGATCGCCTGCATCAGCGCACGGTTGTACTTCATCACCGGGGTTTGCCCGGTGTGGAAGCTGTGCGACTTGGCCCAGCCCAGACCGAAGCGAATGCTCAGGGCGCCAATCTTGGCAGCAGCATCTACCGCACCCGGGTCTTCGGTCACGTACAGGCCAGGAATACCGATCTTGCCGGCCACGCGGGTGACCTGCATCAGCGAGTTCAGTACGGTAGCCGGCGCTTCATGCTTGGCACCTTCATGACCGTGGCCACGCGCCTCGAAGCCTACGGCATCGACAGCACAATCCACTTCCGGCTCACCGAGAATGTCGGCGATCTGCTCGTGCAGCGGGGTGTCCTTGGACAGGTCGACCACCTCGAAGCCCTGGGACTTGGCGTGGGCTAGGCGGGCCGGGTTGAGGTCGCCGACGATCACCACCGCAGCGCCCAGCAGGCGAGCCGAAGCGGCGGCAGCCAGGCCAACCGGGCCTGCGCCCGCCACATAAACGGTGCTGCCTGGGCCAACGCCGGCAGTGACCGCGCCGTGGTAGCCGGTAGGCAGGATGTCGGATAGGCAGGTGAGGTCACGGATCTTCTCCATGGCCTTGTCATGATTTGGCAGTTTCAGCAGGTTGAAGTCGGCATACGGCACCAGCACGTATTCGGCCTGGCCACCGGTCCAGTCGCCCATGTCGACATAACCGTAGGCACCCCCAGCGCGGGCCGGGTTGACGGTCAGGCATACGCCAGTGTGCATTTCCTTGCAGGAGCGGCAGCGTCCGCAAGCAACGTTGAAGGGCACCGAGACCAGGTCGCCGATTTGCAGATGTTCCACGTCACGGCCCTTCTCGATCACCTCGCCGGTGATCTCGTGGCCCAGCACCAGGCCGACCTGCGCCGTGGTGCGGCCGCGCACCATGTGCTGGTCGGAGCCGCAGATATTGGTGGAAACCACCTTGAGGATCACCGCGTGCTCGATCTTCTTGCCGCGTGGGTCCTGCATCTTGGGGTAGTCGATCTTCTGTACTTCGACCTTGCCAGCGCCGAGATACACCACTCCACGATTACCAGACATGCTCTTACCTCGCTTGATTTGTAGTTATGCAGCGTTGGTTGAAGCGCCGCCGTCCATGGGCGGCATGTGTTACTGGAATGCAGGGAATTGTGGGCGCGATGGGAGAAGGTGCGGTGACTGGATGCGACAGGGGGTTGTCTGTTTGCGGCGCGAAAACCTGGGGCCGCTTCGCGACACAAGGCCGCTCCCACAGATGCGTCACAGCCCTGGAGGCGTGCGCTACATCTGTGGGAGCGGCCTTGTGTCGCGATGGGCTGCAAAGCAGCCCCAATGTCAAAGCACTACAGTACGATTGGCGTTCAAGAACACCCGCCGCTCGATGTGATACCCCACCGCTCGCGCCAAGGTCAGGCATTCGATATCCCGCCCCTTGGCGATCAAGTCCTCGGGGTAATGACTGTGGTCTACCACCTCAACGCCCTGGGCGATGATCGGCCCTTCGTCCAGGTCGTTGTTGATGTAATGCGCGGTAGCACCAACCATCTTCACGCCCTTGTTGTAGGCCTGGTGGTAAGGCTTGGCGCCCTTGAACCCTGGCAACAACGAGTGGTGAATGTTGATCGCCCAACCATCGAGCCTGCGGCACAGCTCAGGCGACAACACCTGCATGTAGCGGGCGAGAATCACCAGCTGCGCGCCAGTCTGCTCGATCACGTCCAGCACCTTGCGCTCCTGGGCCGGCTTGTCGTTCGGGTCCAGGGCGAAGTGGTAGTAGGGAATCTTGTGCCAATGCGCCAGAGGTTCGAGGTCGGGGTGGTTGGACACCACCGCCACCACGTCCATCGACAACTGGCCGATACGCTGGCGATACAGCAAATCGTTCAGGCAGTGGTCGGCCTTGCTGACCATGATCACCACCTTGGGCCGATGGTTCGGCGCGGTCAGCTCGAAGGCCATGCCGAACGCTTCGCTACGTTCGGCGAAGCCTGAACGGAAGGCGTCTTCATCGAAGCCGTCCGGGGCGCGGAACTCCACGCGAATGAAGAAGCGCCCCGACAGCCGGTCATCGAAGGAGTGGTGCTCGGTGACGTAGCAGCGCTGCTCGTAGAGGTGACGCGTAACCACATCGACCGTGCCGAGCATGCTCGGGCAGTCGGCGGTGAGAATCCAGGTATCCGGTGCCCGACTCATGTGCTGCGCTCCTTATGCCTCGATGGCCAGGCCGTACTCGGCCGACGCGTCCTGCAACCACAGCCACCAGTAGTCGGAGAAGCTGCGGCGAATCACCAACTCCCAGGTGTCTTCGGCGGTGCGGCGAATCACCAGTTGCGACTTGGCGAACACGGTGCCGACGGCCTTGCCGACCGGGAAGTTGTTCGGGTGTACATCGTAGCTGGTGGATTTCATCAGCACGTCGCGCACGTTCGGGCCGCGCAGCTCGAGCAGGGTTTGCCCGCCGCTGACGTTGACCACCTGCACGTGCTGGCCATCGAGGGCGTCGCGCAGTTTCTGCTCGGTGGCGAACTCCTGGCCTGCCGGGACGATCAGCAGCCACTCGTCCGGGCCTACCCATTGCAGCGACATCTCGCTGTTGGCGACCACGGTCAGGGCCACCGGCAGTTCCAGGCCCAGGGCCTTGTGCACGGCGCCAGCGAAGGCCTGGTCGTGGCCGTTGCCACGCAGGGTCAGGTGGCCGAGGAATTTCTTCTCGCGCAGGGTCACGCCTGCGTTGTTGCGGCCCTTGCCGACCAGGCTGGCCAGGTCGGCGTGGTGCAGGGGCGACTGGGCCTTGGCATCGCTGCCGGGGTTTTGCTGGAAGACGTTGATAGCGCTCATTTCTTACCTGCCTTGAATTCTTGTGCGAAGCGACCCGAGGCCCTGTAGGAGCGGGCTTGCCCGCGAAGAGGGCGGTGAATGCAACATCGCATTCGTGGTGGTGCGGCATCCCGACAAGCCCGCTCCTACAGGGATATGCGTAGTCTTCAGACGTTCTGCCGCTCACCCTTCGGATCGAAGAACACCGAAGACACGATTTCCGCCTCGATCACGCTGCCATCGGCCTGGGGCGAATACACCCGCTCGCCCAGGCGCTTGAGGCCGCCCTTGACCACGCCCATGGCGAACGAATAGCCCAGGGAGTTGGCCGCGTAGCTGGAGGTGACATGGCCGACCATGTCCATCGGGATAGGCTGTTTCGGGTCGAACACCAGTTGGGCGCCTTCGGGCAGCCACACGTTCGGGTCCACAGGCTTGAGGCCTACCAGCTGCTTGCGGTTCTCGCGGGTGGTGTCCTCGCGGTTCATGCCGCGCAGGCCGATCCACGAATACGGCTTGTTGCGGCCTACGCACCAGCTCATGTTGAGGTCGTCCGGGGTCATCGAGCCGTCGGTGTCCTGGCCGACGATGATGAAGCCCTTCTCGGCGCGCAGTACGTGCATGGTCTCGGTGCCATACGGGGTCAGGTTGTACTGCTTGCCCGCCTCGATGATCTGCTCGAGCACGCCCATGGCGTAGTTGGCCTGCACGTTGACTTCGTACGACAGCTCGCCGGTGAACGAGATACGGAACACCCGCGCTGGTACGCCACCGACATTGCCTTCCTTCCAGCTCATGAACGGGAAGGCGTCCTTGTCCAGGTCGATGTCGCTGATTTGCTCCAGCAGCTTGCGGCTGTTGGGGCCGGACAGGGTCATGGTCGCCCAGTGGTCGGTGACCGTGGTGAAGTACACCTTCAGCTCCGGCCATTCGGTCTGGTGGTACAGCTCCAGCCATTGCAGCACGCGGGCTGCACCGCCGGTGGTGGTGGTCATGATGAAGTGGTTGTCGCCGACGCAGGCGGTCACGCCGTCGTCGAAGACCATGCCGTCTTCCTTGCACATCAGGCCGTAGCGGGCCTTGCCCACGTCGAGCTTGGTCCAGGCGTTGGTGTACACGCGGTTGAGGAATTCCCGCGCATCCGCGCCCTGGATGTCAATCTTGCCCAGGGTCGAGGCGTCGAGCAGGCCAACGCTGTCGCGCACGGCCTTGCACTCGCGGGCCACGGCGGCGTGAATGTCTTCACCGGCCTTGGGGAAGTACCAGGGGCGCTTCCACTGGCCGACGTCCTCGAACTCGGCGCCATTCTTCACGTGCCAGGCATGCAGGGCGGTGAAACGCACCGGCTCGAACAGGTGGCCACAGTGACGCCCCGCTACCGCGCCGAAGGTGACCGGCGTGTAGTTGGGGCGGAACATGGTGGTGCCCATTTCCGGAATGCCTATCCCGAGCGAACGGGCGGCGATGGCCAGGCCGTTGATGTTGCCCAGCTTGCCCTGGTCGGTACCGAAGCCCAGGGCGGTGTAGCGTTTTACGTGCTCGACAGACTCGAAGCCTTCGCGGGTGGCCAGTTCGATGGCGGCGGCGGTGACGTCGTTCTGCTGGTCGACGAACTGCTTCGGCGCGCGGGCAGTGCCTTTGTCATGGGGCACCTGGAACAGCGCCACGGTAGCCTCTTCCTTGCGCTGCACGGTTTTCGGCAGGCTGCCGGTGGTGGCCTTGAAGCCGGCCTCGGTGGCAGCACGCACGCCACCTTCGAAACCGTCGGCCAATGCATCGCCGAGGGCATAGACGCCGTTCACGCCCCCCACGCACACGCGCTTCTGCGGCGCGTCGCCGGGCACGAAGCCGAGAATGTCTTCACGCCACACAGGACGACCGCCCAGGTGCGAGGCCAGGTGCACCACCGGGCTGTAGCCACCGGAAGTAGCGATCAGGTCGCAGTCGAGCGTTTCGCCAGGGCTGGTGACCTTGTGCGCCTGTACATCGATGGCGGCCACGCGGGCGCCGGTGACGTGCTTGCTACCCTTGGCCTCGATCACCGCACTGGAGGTGAGAATACGAATGCCCTTGGCGCGCGCCTCTTCCACCAGCGAACCGCGTGGGTTGTGGCGGGCATCGGCGATGGCGACCACCTGCAAGCCTGCATCGTGCCAGTCGAGCGCTGCACGGTAGGCGTGGTCGTTGTTGGTCGACAGCACCAGCTTGCGGCCCGGCGCCACGCCGTAGCGACGCACATAGGTCGATACCGCACCGGCCAGCATGTTGCCCGGCAGGTCGTTGTTGCCGTACACCAGCGGGCGCTCGTGGGCGCCAGCCGCCAGCACCACGCGCTTGGCGCGGACACGGTGCACACGCTGGCGCACCTGGCCGATGGGTGCGCGGTCGCCGAGGTGGTCGGTAAGACGCTCATGGATGGTGAGGAAGTTGTGGTCGTGGTAGCCGTTGACCGTGGCGCGCGGCAGCAGGGTCACTTCCGGCAGGGCCTGAAGTTCAGCCAGGGTCGCGCTGACCCAGTCGGCGGCAGGCTTGCCATCGAGGGTTTCGCGGCTGTCGAGCAGCGTGCCACCGAACTCTTCCTGCTCGTCGGCCAGGATCACCCGCGCACCGCTACGGCCAGCGGCCAGCGCGGCGGCCAGGCCAGCAGGGCCACCACCGACGATCAGCACGTCGCAGTGCTGGTTCATGTAGTCGTAGCTGTCCGGGTCGTTCTGCAACGGCGCACGGCCCAGGCCTGCGGCCTTGCGGATGTACTTCTCGTAGGTCATCCAGAACGACTTGGGGTACATGAACGTCTTGTAGTAGAACCCCGGCGGCATCATGCTGCCGCCGACCTTGCCAATGATGCCCATGACGTCGTTGTTGACGTTCGGCCAGCCGTTGGTGCTGCTGGCCACCAGGCCTGCATACAGCGCTTGCTGGGTGGCACGCACGTTGGGAATCTGCGTGGCTTCGCTGGCGCCGATCTGCAAGATGGCGTTCGGCTCTTCGGTACCGGCGGCGATGATGCCGCGCGGACGCGAGTACTTGAAGCTGCGCCCGACGATGTCCACGCCATTGGCCAGCAGCGCGGCGGCCAGGGTGTCGCCGGCATAGCCCTGGTAGGTCTTGCCGTTGAAGGTGAAGTTCAGCACCTTGCTGCGGTCGATGCGACCGCCGCTGGCGAGGCGATAGCTCTGGCTCATACTTTTTCCCCTTGGCCCTTGGCGGTCGCGGCGGCGGTGGTCTTGCCCGCGGCAGTCACTTGAGGCTTCTCGCCGATCTTGTAGGTTTCCAGGATTTCGTAGGTCACCGTGTCCCGGGTGACGTTGAAGTACTGGCGACAACCGGCGACGTGGTCCCACAGCTCGTGGTGGATGCCACGCGGGTTGTCGCGGAAGAACATGTAGGTGCCCCACTCCTCGTCGGAGCAGGCGTTCGGGTCCAGCGGGCGGGCGATGTGCGCCTGGCCCGAGGAATGGAATTCTTCTTCGGAGCGCAGCTCGCCGCAGTGGGGACAGAAAATGTGCAACATGACGGTTGTCTCCGGGTCAGTGGGCGACGGCAGCGGCGCCGTGTTCGTCGATCAGCGCACCGTTGTAGAAACGGTCGATGGAGAAAGGCGCGGCCAGCGGGTGCATCTCGCCCTTGGCCAGGCTCGCCGCGAAGACGTTGCCCGAGCCTGGGGTGGCCTTGAAGCCGCCGGTGCCCCAGCCGCAGTTGAAGAACATGTTCTTGACCGGGGTCTTGGAGATGATCGGGCAGGCGTCGGGGGTGGTGTCGACGATGCCGCCCCATTGGCGGTTCATGCGCACGCGAGAGAGGATCGGGAACATCTCGACGATCGCCTGCAAGGTGTGCTCGATCACCGGGTACGAGCCGCGCTGGCCGTAGCCAACCCAGCCATCGATACCGGCGCCGATCACCAGGTCGCCCTTGTCCGACTGGCTGATGTAGCCGTGCACGGCGTTGGACATGATCACGCTGTCGATGATCGGCTTGATCGGCTCGGACACCAGCGCTTGCAGCGGGTGCGACTCCAGCGGCAGGCGGAAGCCCGCCAGCTTGGCCATGTGCCCGGAGTTACCGGCGGTGACCACACCAACGCGCTTGGCGCCGATGAAGCCCTTGTTGGTTTCGACGCCGATCACTGCGCCGTTTTCCTTGCGGAAACCGATCACTTCGGTTTGCTGGATCAGGTCCACGCCCAGGGCGTCGGCAGCACGGGCGTAGCCCCAGGCCACGGCGTCGTGACGGGCCACGCCGCCACGGCGCTGCACAGTGGCGCCAAGGATCGGGTAGCGGGTGTTCTTCGAGCAGTCCAGGTACGGGATCTCGGCGGCTACCTGCTCGGTGCGGATCAGCTCGCCATCGACGCCATTGAGGCGGTTGGCGTTGACCCGGCGCTCGGAGTCGCGGATGTCCTGCAAGGTGTGGCACAGGTTGTAGACGCCGCGCTGGGAGAACATCACGTTGTAGTTGATGTCCTGCGACAAGCCTTCCCACAGCTTCATGGCGTGTTCGTACAGGTGCGCCGACTCGTCCCACAGGTAGTTGGACCGCACGATGGTGGTGTTACGGGCAGTGTTGCCGCCGCCCAAATAACCCTTCTCGATCACCGCGACATTGGTGATGCCGTGTTCCTTGGCCAGGTAGTAGGCCGTGGCCAGGCCATGGCCGCCACCGCCGACGATGACCACGTCGTAGACCTTCTTAGGGGTCGGCGTGCGCCACATGCGCTGCCAGTTCTCGTGGTGGCTGAGGGAGTGCTTGAAAAGGCCGAAGCCCGAATAGCGTTGCATGTTGGTTACTCCACTCAGCGGTAGACCGGGAAGTCGGCGCACAGCGCGGCGACGTTCTTGGCGACATCGGCCTCGACGTCGGCATCGCCCAGGTTGTCCAGCACATCGCAGATCCAGCCGGCCAGCGCAGTGCACTGGGCGACCTTGAAGCCGCGGGTGGTGACGGCCGGGGTGCCGATGCGCAGGCCCGAGGTGACGAACGGCGACTGCGGGTCGTTGGGCACGGCGTTCTTGTTGACAGTGATATGGGCGCGGCCCAGGGCGGCGTCGGCGTCCTTGCCGGTCAGGCCCTGGCGAATCAGGCTGACCAGGAACAGGTGGTTGTCGGTGCCGCCGGACACCACGTCATAGCCGCGCTCGATGAACACCTGGGCCATGGCCTGGGCGTTGTCGATCACTTGCTGCTGGTAGGCCTTGAAGCCAGGCTCCTGCGCTTCCTTGAAGCACACCGCCTTGGCAGCGATCACGTGCATCAGCGGGCCGCCCTGGGCGCCGGGGAACACAGCAGCGTTGAGCTTCTTTTCGATTTCTTCGTTGGATTTCGCCAGGATCAGGCCGCCACGTGGGCCGCGCAGGGTCTTGTGGGTGGTGGTGGTAACTACGTCGGCAAACGGAATCGGGTTGGGATACAGGCCAGCGGCGACCAGGCCGGCCACGTGGGCCATGTCGACGAACAGCAGCGCGCCCACTTTGTCGGCGATCTGACGGAAACGTGGGAAATCGAGGGTCTTCGAGTAGGCCGAGAAACCGGCAACGATCATCTTCGGCTTGTGCTCGACGGCCAGGCGTTCCACTTCGTCGTAGTCGATCAGGCCGGTATTGGTGTCGATCCCGTATTGAACGGCGTTGTACAGCTTGCCCGAGGACGACACCTTGGCGCCGTGGGTGAGGTGGCCGCCATGGGCCAGGCTCATACCCAGGATAGTGTCACCGGCTTGCAGCAGCGCCAGGTACACCGCGCTGTTGGCCGAGGAGCCGGAGTGCGGCTGCACGTTGGCGTAGTCGGCACCGAACAGCTGCTTGGCGCGCTCGATGGCCAGCGCCTCGACCTTGTCGACGTGCTCGCAGCCGCCGTAGTAGCGCTTGCCGGGGTAGCCTTCGGCGTACTTGTTGGTCAGGCCGCTGCCCTGGGCCTGCATGACGCGCTTGCTGGTGTAGTTCTCCGAGGCGATCAGCTCGATGTGATCTTCCTGGCGCTGTTCTTCGGCATTCATCGCCGCCAGCAGTGCGTCGTCGTAACCTTGGATCTGGTCTTGCTTGCTGAACATCGTGTATCTCCCGGCAGCGATCGCTTCTTGTCTGGTGAGGGTCTTCTCACCCTTTGCGGCGATGGTATGACTGGGCCGGGGGGCACAGATGCCTGCGCGCGCCTTGCAATGGCGCGTTTACGACATTGGTGGTGTGTCAGTTGTGGCCCTTTCGCGGGCAAGCCCGCTCCTACAGGGCTCGCCGCGGTTCCTGTGGGAGCGGGTTTACCCGCGAAAGGGCCGGCATGATCGGCACTGGGCTCGGCTTGTATAGGCAACCGTTTCAGCGATGGTTTAGAGTGCTCGCCTTGCGTCGTAATAAGGACAGGCGTCATGACCGACAACAACCAACAATTCGCCAGCGACAACTATTCCGGTATCTGCCCCGAAGCCTGGGCCGCGATGGCCAAGGCCAACCAGGGCCACGAGCGCGCCTACGGCGACGACCAGTGGACCGAGCGCGCCTCGGAGTACTTCCGCAAGCTGTTCGAAACCGACTGCGAAGTGTTCTTCGCCTTCAACGGCACCGCGGCCAACTCCCTGGCCCTGGCCTCGCTGTGCCAGAGCTACCACAGCGTGATCTGCTCGGAGACCGCCCACGTCGAGACCGACGAATGCGGCGCACCCGAGTTCTTCTCCAACGGCTCGAAGCTGCTGACCGCCCGCAGCGTGAACGGCAAGCTGACCCCGGAGACCATCCGCGAGGTAGCGCTCAAGCGCCAGGACATCCACTACCCCAAGCCACGCGTGGTGACCATCACCCAGGCCACTGAAGTCGGCACCGTCTACCGCCCCGACGAGCTCAAGGCGATCAGCGCCACCTGCAAGGAACTGGGGCTGAACCTGCACATGGACGGCGCGCGCTTCTCCAACGCCTGCTCGTTCCTCGGCTGCTCGCCGGCAGAGCTGACCTGGAAGGCCGGCATCGATGTGCTGTGCTTCGGCGGCACCAAGAACGGCATGGCAGTGGGCGAGGCGATCCTGTTCTTCAACCGCGCCCTGGCCGAAGACTTCGACTACCGCTGCAAGCAGGCCGGGCAACTGGCCTCGAAGATGCGCTTCCTCTCGGCGCCCTGGGTGGGCCTTTTGGAAGACGGCGCCTGGCTGCGCCATGCCAACCACGCCAACCACTGCGCGCAGTTGCTGGCTTCGCTGGTGAGCGACCTGCCGCAGGTCGAGCTGATGTTCCCGGTGGAGGCCAACGGCGTGTTCCTGCAACTGCCGGAGTTCGCCCTGGAGGCCCTGCGCAACAAGGGCTGGCGCTTCTATACCTTCATCGGTAGCGGCGGCGCACGGTTCATGTGTTCGTGGGATACCGAAGAAGCTCGGGTACGGGAGCTGGCGAAAGACATTCGCGCAATTCTCGGTACCTGATAGATCACCGGGGGGCTTTCGCCCCCCGGCAGCCAATGCCCATGAACGACGAAAACTCCTGCTTTCGTTTCGTCATTTTCTGATACGTCGTGTTTTGCACGGTCCACATATTGATCCCTCCTCAACCCAAACAGGGATCAACTTCATGTATCAAGACCTCGAAGTCACCTTCTTCGGCCACCCCATTTCTCACCCCGACGTCAAGCAACTGCTGCTGAACTGCCACCTGAACGACTTTTTCTGGGGCACGGGTTTTCTCCCGCCCTACTTCTTCGAGTACACCGACAACGGCAAGCAGGGCCTTTGGGCCATCAAGGGTAATTGCACCGGCCCTAAGGAGACGATCAGCGCCATGTGCCCTGCCGACATACCCGGGGTAAAGATCTTGCTCAAGGTAAACAATAAGCGCGGCCACAAGCTGGTGGAGGAGCCGCAACTGCGCTATGCGTTGATGCAGATGCCACTGGGCACCACGTTCCGTCGAGACAACTACATCTTGCGCGTGCTCAAGCGGGACATCACGGTCAAATCCGCCTGCTTTGCCGAGCTGCAAGTGACCGTTGATTACATCTAAGGCCTGCAACGTCGCAGACCAATAAGGATACCCAGGTTTAGGCAGCGCCTGGCATTTTTGCCAGTGCCGCAAACACGCGGGGTTGGATACGGTTGCTGCTCAACTCATCCAATAAGGAGCAGTACCCATGCAATCGAACTCTGCTGTGACCGCGAAGAACATCAAGGTCAACGACTATATCAATGGCCAGGTCGTAAGCCGGAAAATCTGGACGCCGAAAGCCGACGGCGATTACAACGTCTCTATTCGTTTCCTGGACGTTACAACCAAAACCGAAAGCAAGTTTGACTTCAGTGTCACCCTGGCGGGCGATGAAGTATTGGACGACCTGCTCGCGACCGGCGACGAAGTCTCCAATGGCAACTATTTCGAGGTGATCCGTGTAAGTTACGACCAGCACGAACGTGTCATCACGCGATTCATGGCTTTCCGCTGATCAACGCCTAATAGCGACCCATCGCACCTCTTGATAACAGCCCGCAATCTGAAACTTCAATCGTTTCGGGTTGCGGGCTTTTTCCTGTTTAACCCACGCTCGGGCGCCTGACGTGCTTCATGCCTACCCAGCAGGTCTATCGGTTTCAGGCTTCACGATTCCGAAATGGCCCGGGCAATGTTCTCTACCGTGGCATCGACCTGCGCCTGGGTACGCTCCAGAGTCCGGGCATGCTCGCGTTGCAATTCGATTTGCTTGGAGCACAGGTTCAGGGCTGCCAGCACCAGCAGCTTGTCGCCAATCAGGGTCGGGTAGCTGCGCTTGGTCTCGGCCAGGGCGGCATTGAGCATGCGCACGGCCTGGTTGAGGGTTTCTTCCTGGCCTTCAGGGGCCTTGAGCGAATAGTCGTTGCCGAGGATCGACACCACGTTGATCGGCTGCGCTTGCAGCTTCATGCGCCGACGACACCGGCGCTGGCGCGCTCGACCAGGGCCTGGATGCGTGCGGCGGTGGCGCCGTGCTTCTCTTCCTGCTCCATCAGCGACAGCTGCAGGGTTTCGTTCTCTTCCTTGGCCTGGGCCAGTTCCTCGCCGAGCGTGTGGTTCTGCTCGGCCAGTTGGGTGTTCTTGTGCATCAGGTCGGTGACCAGTTGCTCCAGTTGATTCAGGGATGCTTCCAACATGCGTCTATCTCGGGGTTGTTGCAAAGGGCGCACACGATAAAGAAAAGCGCGTGCCCTCGCCATTAAATATGGGAAATCAAAGGTTTGGGCGTGGGAGATTGACAGGCAGAACGGCACCTTGTTCCAAGACTGGTGCAACCATCGGTCAGGTCATTTTGTGACTGATCATGAATTTTTTATTTCACCCTCAAGACTTGTTGGCGACAACCGATAGGCAGGTCAGAGTTCCCCCCTCTTCGCATGGATCGCGAACCTACCTGCGGATGAAACCTCCATGTCCTTACGAAACCTGAATATCGCTCCCCGTGCGTTACTTGGTTTTGCGTTGATCGGCCTGCTGATGATGGGCCTGGGTATTTTCTCGCTGATCCAGATGGGCAAGATCCGCGAAGCTGGCGTGACCATCGAGCGCATCAACGTGCCGAGCATCAAGGCCATCGATGAACTCAGCATCCTCAACCTGCAACTGCGCAACCTGGGCTACCGCCTGCTGAGCAACCGCGAGGCCCAGTCCCAGGCCAACACCCTGGCCCAGATGGACCAACGCAACGCGCAAGTCGACAAGGCCCGCAAGGCCTACGAACCGCTGATCAGTGCCACCGACGAGCAGGCCGCCTACGACCAGTACGGGCAACTGCTCAACCAGTACCGCCAGCTGGAAGCGCAGGTACGCACCCTCAACCAGGCCAACCAGGTGGATGCGTTGCGCAACCTGATAGGCCATGACCTGCTGACCAACTCCGAGCAGATCAGCAGCGTCATGGAGAAGCTGGTAGCCATCAATACCGAGCAAACCCGCCAGGCCAACGACATCGCTGCCAAGCAGTACGACAACGCCTTCACCCTGGTGGTGGTGGTGCTGATCATCGCTGCGCTACTGACCCTGGTGTTCGCCCTGGCGCTGACCCGCAGCATCGTCAAGCCGATCGACGAGGCGCTTCAGGCCGCTGAGCAGATCGCCGAGGGCGACCTGACCCGTTCCACCCTGGCCGAGGGCAGCGACGAAGCCGCGCGCCTGCTGCAAGCCATGACCAAAATGCAGACGAAGCTGCGCGACACGCTGCACCTGATCGCCGGCTCCGCCACCCAGCTGGCTTCGGCTGCCGAAGAGCTCAACAGCGTGACCGACGAAAGCGCGCGTGGCCTGTCGCAGCAGAACAACGAGATCCAGCAGGCCGCTACAGCGGTGACCGAGATGACCAGCGCGGTGGAAGAAGTCGCGCGCAACGCGGTCAGCACCTCGGAAGCCTCGCGAGAGGCCAGCCGCTCGGCAGGCGACGGCCGCGACCTGGTACAGGAAACCGTGGGCGCCATCGAGCGCATGAGCGCTGACGTGCAGGCCACTGCGGGGCTGGTGTCCAACCTGGCCGAGCAGTCGCGCGACATCGGCAAGGTGCTGGACGTGATTCGCGGCCTGGCCGACCAGACCAACCTGCTGGCGCTCAACGCGGCCATCGAGGCGGCCCGTGCTGGTGAGGCCGGCCGTGGTTTTGCCGTGGTGGCGGATGAAGTGCGTGCACTGGCGCACCGTACGCAGCAGTCCACCAGCGACATCGAGCGCATGATCGGCAGTATCCAGGGCGGTACCGAGCAGGCGGTGGAATCGATGCGTACCAGCACCGAACGCGCCGAATCGACCCTGAACATCGCCCGTGGCGCGGGCCAGGCACTGGACACCATCGCCGGTGCGGTCATCCAGATCAACGAACGTAACCTGGTGATCGCCAGCGCGGCAGAAGAGCAGGCCCAGGTGGCCCGCGAGGTGGACCGCAACCTGGTGAACATCAACGACCTGTCGGTACAGAGCGCCACCGGGGCGCACCAGACGGCGGCAGCGAGCGCCGAGCTGTCACGCCTGGCGGTCGACTTGAACGGCTTGGTAGCGCGTTTCCGCACCTGAGCTGTTGCCCCTGGGGCTGCTGCGCAGCCCTATCGCGACACAAGGCCGCTCCCACAGAAAGTCGCATAGTCCTGTGGGGAGCGGCCTTGCGTCGCGATAGGGCCGCAAAGCGGCCCCAGTTTTCGCTGGATCAATAATCGATCCGCACATCCCCCTTCGGCACGCTGCAGCACGACAGGATGTACCCCTCGGCCTCGTCGTCCTCGGTGATGCCGCCGTTGTGCTCCATCTCTACCTCGCCACCGAGCTTGAGCACCTTGCAGGTGCCGCAGATGCCCATGCCGCAGGCCTTGGGAATCATCAGCCCTGCCTTGGCCGCCGCCGCATGCACCGTTTCGCCCGGGGCAACGCGGATGCTCTTCTCGCTGCCGACGAACTCCACCAGGTTCAGCTCGGCCAGGTCCGGCTCCGGCGCATCCGCCGCAGCTTCGGCATGCTCCACTGCATCGGCCTTGGCCTCTGGCGGCGTCGCGCCAAACGACTCCTCGTGGTAGTTCTTCATGTCGAAGCCGACCGCCTCGAGCATGCGCTTGACCGCATTCATGTAGGGCGTCGGGCCGCAGCAGAACACCACACGCTCCATGTAATCGGGGGCGATCAGCTCCATCAGGCGCTGGTTCAAATAACCCCGGTAACCCGCCCAAGGCTCGCCCAGCCCGTGCTTCTCGCAAATGATGTGCAGGCTGAAATTGGGGATCCGCGAAGCCATGTGCTCCAGCTCGCGGTGGTAGATGATGTCCTTCGGCGAGCGGGCGCTGTGCACGAACACCATGTCGACGTTGCCATTGGTGTCGTAGAACCAGCGCGCCATCGACATCACCGGGGTGATGCCAACGCCGCCGGACAGGTACAGCACCTTCTGCCCCGGGAAGTCGATGGCGTTGAACAAGCCCACCGGGCCGTGCACCGGCAGCTCGGCGCCTTCGTGCATGGTGTCGTGGAGGAAGTTCGAGACCAGCCCACCCGGCACGCGCTTGACGGTGATCGAGAAGCTGTACGGCACCGACGGCGCACTCGAGATGGTGTACGAACGCATGACCGGCTTGCCTTCGATTTCCAGCTCCAGGGTGACGAACTGGCCGGGCTTGAAGAAGAACAGGATCGGCTGGTCGGCCATGAAGCAGAAGGTGCGCACGTCCCAGGTCTCCTGGATGACCTTGACGCAGCGCACGATGTGGCGGCCGTTGGCCCAGGTCTGGGTGGTAACCGGGTTGAGGAAGGTTTCGGACATGTTCATCTCCAGCAGCCGACTATCGGCCTTCTTATGGCTGCGATAATGCGCAAGCGCAGGGCGTCGCACATTCCCATCCGCGACATCGGCGTGCTTATCGCGACCAGCCCCGCACCACAAGGGTTGGCGCGTCGGAATTCGATTCGGCCATGTCGCCCATGGATATGGTTCCCGAACGGCGCGAACGCACACTCCTCGGCAAATAGAACCGCTGCTTTTTCGGCAGCTGCCTTGCGGCAACACAACAACGATTAGCCACCTTTCGCCGGCCGACAACGGCCTTGAGGATATAACGATGGACGTCACCGCAACCCTGAGCCTGGGCGATCCACTGGAACCTGCACGCAAGGCCACCGCCGAGATGCTGCAAACCCGCGAGCGCACCTACTCGCTGCCGCAACCGTTCTACAACGACGAACGCCTGTTCCAGATCGACATGCAGGAGATCTTCCACAAGGAGTGGCTGATCGCGGGGCTGGTCAGCGAGATCCCGGCCAAGGGCAACTTCATCACCCTGCAGATCGGCAAGAACCCGGTGGTGGTGATCCGTGGCGCCGAGGGCAAGGTGCACGCCTTCCACAACGTCTGCCGCCACCGCGGCTCGCGCCTGTGCACCAGCGACAAGGGCAAGGTGGCCAAGCTGGTCTGCCCGTACCACCAGTGGACCTACGAGCTGGACGGCCGCCTGCTGTTCGCCGGCACCGAGATGGGTGCCGACTTCGACATGAAGCAGTACGGCCTGAAACCTGTGAACGTGAAGGTCGCCGGCGGCTATATCTTCATCAGCCTGGCGCAGAACCCGCCGGCCATCGACGAGTTCCTGGCAACGCTCGACCACTACATGGAACCGTACGACATGGAAAACACCAAGGTGGCGGTGCAGACCACCTTGATGGAAAAGGCCAACTGGAAGCTGGTGCTGGAGAACAACCGCGAGTGCTACCACTGCAACGGCTCGCACCCTGAGCTTTTGAACACCCTGCTGGAGTGGGACGACACCAACGACCCACGTGCCGACCAGGCCTTCAAGGACCACGTCGCTGCCTCTGCCGCTGCCTGGGAAGCCGAGAAGATCCCGTACCTGCACAAGAGCCACGGCCTGCGGAACCGCATCGTGCGCATGCCGCTGCTCAAGGGCACCGTGTCGATGACCATGGACGGCAAGCAGGCGTGCAAGAAACTGATGGGCCGCATCCAGAACCCGGACTTGGGCTCGATGCGCATCCTGCACCTGCCACACTCGTGGAACCACTGCATGGGCGACCACATGATCGTCTTCACCGTGTGGCCGATCAGCGCCCAGGAAACCATGGTCACCACCAAGTGGCTGGTGCACAAGGATGCCGTCGAAGGCGTGGACTACGACCCTGAGCGCATGCGCAAGGTGTGGGACGCCACCAACGACCAGGACCGTCGCCTGGCCGAAGAGAACCAGCGCGGGATCAACTCCACCGCCTACCAGCCGGGGCCTTATTCGAAGACCTACGAGTTCGGCGTGGTGAACTTCATCGACTGGTACAGCGAGCGCGTGCTGGCCAACCTGGGGGCAGAGCCTGCGCCTTATCTGAAAGAAGTGAAGGCACAATAAGCCTGTGAGCGACCCGAGCCTCGATTGCATCGGCGAGGCTCGGTCAACCTTCGCGGTTACCTTACGCACCACGAACGCCGGCGACTCCCATTTCAATATCGGTGGGTCGTTGCGCAGTATGACGGTGCCGACGAAGGTAGGCACTGGCCTCATTACCCATTCTCATCAAACCATGACCCGCTTGAACCGTGAGCTGGGCTGCCGTATTTCCTGTCCAAATAGCTCCCCGCATGACGCCGGAGCCGATATCGTCGATACCCGTCATTTCCAGCGTCGTGCCCCACAGTACTTCGCCCGTGCGCCGCGGGTTTGCTCTCAGGAATCGATAGACATCCCGTGCTGCCAGGAAATTGGATGACATTGAACCGGCGATGCTCGTCAGCTGGTTGCCAACCCCCAGCCAGGTAGCAGGAGACGAAAGGTTACTCGACTGCCAGCCGCTCTCGATGAGATTGGAAATTCCCCTGCCCACCCCCAGTGTTCCAGACGCCCCATAGATGCCGTTGCCTGTTCGGGTAGAAATGTGAGGGTCGGGAAACGTTGCAGCGCCAGGGCTCATGCGTGAGACAACATTACGGGCAGTGCGCGCAAATGCGCCCGCGAACGTGAAAGTGCTCGACACCATGCCCACCACCTTCACCGCCGCCTGCACGGTAGCGATGAACCAGCGTCCGTTTGGATCCGCTCGGTTTACGGGGTCTCCTGCACAATAGGCGTACGCGTTTAACCCCCCTCGGTCGAAGGGGCTGAACGTGTCAGCTGAGTGAAAGCGCATCAGATGTGGGTTGTAGCTACGATGACCATTTCCCAGGTGGTAATAGCCCAGAGCCTGATCGCGGGGTTGGCCGGTAAAGCCGATGAGAGGAAGACCGCCATTGGCGAGAGCCCCGTAGGGCGTGTAGGCACGCAATGAGCCTCCCGCCTGGTGCAGTGTCGAGCCTTGATGATTGACGCAAAGCAGTGATGAGGAACGCATTGGGTGGTACTCCATTTTTATATCGACGCACCGTAACTAATTCCCCAAGTGTGGATAACTAGTAGAACTAACATTCTCCACACGCTGTTCAATTTTTCACCTAATGCTAAGCAGCCCAGTTTTCACGGGGTTTGTGGCGTGCGTCAGAAAATTTACCCACAGGCTGGCACACAGTTTCTCTGGAGGTATTAGGGGAACGGCAGTGAATGGCACGGCTGCAAGCCCGTTCCTACAAAGGCGCAGGTGAGCCTGGAGGAGCGGGCTTGCCCGCGAACCGGGGCCATGCATCACCACAACCCGCAGAAATTCATGACCTTATACGAAAATTTGATCATTTCTCGATCAAACCGCTACAACCCACGCAGATCAAGGGCTACAGCAGTAACCCAACATCTTATCCACAGGTGCGCCAACAGCGATTGTGGGCAACCTCACAGCATTGCCTGCCAATTGAAATGAAAAAGCCACGAAAAATCCGTGGCTTGGGCTGATCACTTATTGATCTATCGTCTACAGGCCTTGAAAAACTTGGCCTGTAGCAATGCGCAAACACTTTATCCACAGAGTGGCAAACAGTGTTTGTGTGTAACGCATCCTTCCTAGCGCAGCACCCCTTCTTCCACCAGCAACTTGAGGATCGCTTCAGCCCCTTCCTGTGGAGAAACGTCCTTGAGCACCTTGCCCCCACCGCCGCTGGCCTTGGCCGTGGCCGCCTTCATGCGGTCAGCGCCGCTCTTGGCCTTGATCACCTTGAGGCGTTTGGGCCGAGGCCGCGCGGGTTGCAGTTCGGCGCCAGCCAGCCATTCATCCTCGACAATGACCACGCTGCGCGCCGCCAACACACCCCGGCGTGCCGGGCCAAAGGCGCTCTGGCGCGGCTTGGGCGCAGCGTTATCCACAGTCGCCAGGAACGGCAGGCGCACCTTCAGGCGCCGCCGCTGACCACGGGGCAACGCCTGGAGTACCTGGGCGCTGCCATTTTCGATCGACTCCACCTCCGCCAAGCCCACCACCAATGGCCATCCCAGCTTCTCGGCCAGCAGGAACGGCAGCATGCCGGAGCCCTCGCCTGTTTCCGCCTGGCTGCCGGTCAACACCAACTGCGCCCCGGCATCACGCAGGTAATCGCCCAGCACGCCCAGCACATCGGCACCTGCCGGTTGCTCCAGCACATCCAGGTGCTCCAGGCCCATGCCCAGGTAGCCACGCAGCGCTTCCTCGCGCGGGTCACCGGCATGCACCACCTGCAAGTTATCCCCAGCCAGCTGCAAGCCCAGCTCCACCGCACGCGAGTCCTGCTCGGCGCGGCGGGCGCGGCCGGAGCTAGGGTGGGCGCCGATAGAAACCAGGCTGATCACTTTCGTACTCATGCTCGTGCCCTTATGCCGCGTCGCGCTGGCCGCCGCTGCGGAAGTTGTCCACAGCTTCGATCAGGGCCTGGAGAATCGCCGAGCTGTCGCCAATCACCGACAGGTCGGCGCGTTTGATCATGTCGCAGCCGGGGTCCATGTTGATCGCCACTACCTTGTCGCAGGCGCCGATGCCTTGCAGGTGCTGGATCGCGCCCGAGATACCCACCGCCACGTAGACCCGCGCCGTGACCCAGGTACCGGTGGCGCCCACCTGGCGGTTTCGCGGCATGAAGCCGTCGTCCACCGCCACCCGCGAGGCACCTTCGGTGGCGCCGAGGGCGGCAGTGGCCCTGTGGTACAGGTCCCAGTCCTTCACGCCGTTGCCGCCCGAGACAATGAACTCGGCCTCGGCCATGGCGATGCTGGCTGGGTCCACGGCCACCGCGCCGAGGTCTTCGATTCGCGACAGGCTGCGCGCCACGCTTGTGGACAACTCAACCGGCAGGGCTTCGTGGCGGGTTTCGCTGACCGGCTCAGCGCACTCCGCCGCCCCCAGGATCAGGCGCGGCACAGCACGTTGCAGGTCTTGCTGGCCAGCACCGGCGCGGCCGATGCTCTGGCCATCCTTGACCTGCCAGACCCTTGTGGCCGGGCGCTCGCCCAGGGCCGCAGCAAGGCGCCGCCCCAACTCGCCGCCACCGGTGCGGCTGTCGGGCAGCAGCCAGTGGCGCGGCGTGAACTGGTTATCCACAGCGCGCAGGCCCTGCACCCGTTGTTCCGGCGCATAGCCGTCGAAGGCTTCGCCCTCGATGACCAGCAAGCGGTCGACACCGGCTGTGGAAAAGTTGTTTTCCTTGTGCTCGCCGAAGACGATCGCCAACACCGCGCCGTCGCTACCGGCCAGGCTGTGGGCCAGGCCGAGCAGGTCGCGGTCGTGGCTGCTCAGACGGCCACCGACCATGTCCGGCACCACGGCGATGTAGAACCCAGGCGTCACCACCTGGTGCAGCGGCAACTGCACTTCGGCCGCCGCACTGCGCCGACCGACGCTCGCGGTGCCCTGCTGGGCGCCGCTGCGGTCGATGCGCTTTAGCCCGGCCGGGCCGATGAAGCCAGCCGCCAGCGCATGGGGGTTCTTGCGCATCAGCCCGTTGGGGCCCATCCAGCTGGTCTGTTGCGTTTGCATGGCCGCATGCAAGGGGTGCAGGCGGTTGCGGGCGATCCACTCGGCGCGTGGGTCGCGGCGGATGATGTCGCTCATCAGTGCACCTCCGCAGGTTCACGTTTGGGCGCCGGCGACTTTGCCGCCGGGACTTGTTCCTCGATCAGCACATCGGCCACCAGTTCGGCGAGGTCCTTGATCTGCGGGCGCGGCTCGACCACGCCTTCGAGCATCGCGGTGCACTGCGGGCAGCCCACCGCGACCAGTTCGGCCTCGGTCTCGCGGATGTCGTCCATGCGCATGTCAGGTATGCGCTGCTTGCCGGGAATATCGGTGATCGGTGCACCGCCGCCGCCGCCGCAGCAACGGGAACGGAAGCCCGAGCGCTGCATCTCGCGCACTTCGATGCCCAGCGCCTTGAGCACCTCGCGCGGGGCTTCGTATTCGCCGTTGTAGCGGCCCAGGTAGCACGGGTCGTGGTAGGTCACGCTGCCGCCCTTGTGCTGGCCGAGGTTGAGTTTGCCAGCGGCGATCAGTTCGGCGATGTAGGTGCTGTGGTGCTGCACCTGGTAGTCGCCGCCCAGGGCGCCGTATTCGTTCTTCAGCACGTGGAAGCTGTGCGGGTCGCAGGTGACGATGCGTTGGAACTGGTACTTGGCCAGGGTCTGGATATTGCGCTTGGCCAGTTGCTGGAAGGTCGCCTCGTCGCCCAGGCGGCGCGCCACGTCGCCGCTGTCGCGCTCTTCCAGGCCGAGCACGGCGAAGTCCACGCCCGAGGCCTTGAGCACTTTCACGAAGGCGCGCAGGGTGCGCTGGTTGCGCATGTCGAAGGCGCCGTCGCCGACCCAGAACAGCACCTCGGTGCTCTTCACCTCAGGCAGCAGCTTCAGGTTCAGGTCGGCGGCCCAGTTCATCCGGCCACCGGGGTTGAAGCCGCCGGGGTTGTCGGTGGCGATCAGGTTGTCCAGCACCTCGGCGCCCTTGTTCGGGGTGGCGCCTTTTTCCAGGGTGAGGTGGCGGCGCATGTCGACGATGGCATCGACGTGCTCGATCATCATCGGGCATTCCTCGACACAGGCGCGGCAGGTGGTGCACGACCACAGCGTCTCGGCATCGACCAGGCCATTGACGATGGGTTGGTGTGGGTGGCCGCCATGTTCGCCGAGGGGCTTTCCAGGGTACGGGCTACCGGCGAACTGCGCATCGGTGCCACCGGCAAGGCCGATGACCATGTCCTGGATGAGTTTTTTCGGGTTCAGCGGTTGGCCGGCGGCGAAGGCCGGGCACATGGCCTCGCACTTGCCGCACTGCACGCAGGCGTCGAAGCCGAGCAGTTGGTTCCAGGTGAAGTCCACCGGCTTTTCCACGCCCAGCGGCGCGTCGGGGTCTTCCAGGTCCAGAGGCTTGAGGCCGGTAGAGCGGCCACCGCCAAAGCGCTCGGCGCGGCGGTGCCAGGCAAGGTGCAGGGCACCGGCGAAGGCGTGCTTCATCGGCCCGCCCCAGGTCATGCCGAAGAACAGCTCCGACACACCCCACAGCACGCCCAGGCCGAGGATGGCGACCATCACCCAACCGCCGGTATTGGCAGGCAGGATGCCAGCCACTGGCAAGGTGGCGATGAAGAAGGTTGCAGCGAACACCAGCAGGCTTTTCGGCAGGCGCATCCACGGGCCCTTGGACAAGCGTGACGGCGGGTTCAAGCGGCGTTTGAAGACGAAAATCGCACCTGTGAACATGATCACCGTGGCGATCAGCAACGCGTAGCCAAGAATCTTGCTCTGCAGGCCGAAACCATGCACCAGGATCGCCAGCACGGCCGACAGCACGAAGCCGCCCGCCGTCGCCACGTGGGTGTTGGACATGTACTTGTCGCGCTCTACCACATGGTGCAAATCCACCAGGTAGCGGCGCGGCATGGCCAGCAGGCCACCGAGCAGGTCGACCTTGGACGCCCGGCCACGGCGCCACATGCGCACCCGGCGCGCGGCGCCGAGCACGGCGAGTGCAAGGGCGGCGAACAGCAGGATGGGTAGAAGGGTGTTCAACATGGGAGGCTCCCACAACAGCTGAAATCGTGCGCCGATAAGGCTGGGCGCGGACCCTGTAGGAGCGGGCTTGCCCGCGAATACGTCAGATCAGACAACCATGTTGCTAGTGCTGGCGCTTTCGCGGGCAAGCCCGCTCCTACAGGAGTCAAGTGATGCTTCAGAAATCCTTGCACAACCGCAAGGCGTCATAGATCGCCGCGTGGACGTTACGCTGGGCCACGCAGTCGCCGATGCGGTACAGCAGGTAGCCCTCGCCCGGCTGGCTGAGGATCGGCTGCGGCTGGATCGCGAACAGTGCCTCGATGTCGATCTGGCCCTTGTTGCGCGAGCCGTCCTTGAGCCCGTAGTACAGCGCTTCGTCGGGACGCACGCCGTTCTCCACCACCACCTGGTCGACCACGCGCTCTTCCTTGGCACCGGTGTATTCGTTCTCCAGCACCGCCACCAGCTTGTCGCCCTCGCGGTAGACCTTTTCCAGCATCATGTCGCCGGTCATGATCACTTCCTTGGGGTACACGCTGCGGTAGTAGGTCGGGAAGGTGGTGCCGCCCATGGCCACGCCTGGCTTGATGTCGTCGGTGACGATCTCTACCTGCGAGCCCTTGTCGGCCAAGAAGTCTGCGGTAGACATGCCGGTGAACTCACAGATGGTGTCGTACACCAGCACGTTCTTGCCCGGCGCGACCTTGCCGTCGAGCACATCCCAGCTGCTGACCACCAGCCCTTCGGCGGCGCCCCAGTGCTCGTTCTGCTCGACGAACGGGTGGCCGCCAACGGCCAGCACGATCACGTCCGGGCGCAGGTCCTGGATAGTGTCGATATCCGCCGCAGTACCCAGGCGCAGGTCGACCTTCAGGCGCGCCAGCTCCAGCTGGTACCAGCGGGTGATACCGGCGATCTGGTCACGCTGCGGCGCCTTGGACGCCGTGGTGATCTGCCCACCGATCTGGTCTTTCTTCTCGAACAGGGTCACGTCGTGGCCACGCTCGGCGGCCACACGGGCGGCCTCCATACCGGCAGGGCCTGCGCCGACCACCACCACCTTGCGCTTGGGCCCGGTGGATTTCTCGATGATGTGCGGCACGCCCATGTACTCACGGGAGGTCGCGGCGTTCTGGATGCACAGTACGTCCAGGCCCTGGTACTGGCGGTCGATGCAGTAGTTGGCACCGACGCACTGCTTGATCTGGTCGACCTGGCCCATCAAGGTGTTGTGGGTACTGTTGATCCTGTTGTTGCCGGTACTGGGGCTGATTATCT
>NZ_JBNNVR010000015.1:48169-78844 GCF_050280645.1 Pseudomonas sp. NPDC089554 | reverse complement strand
GGTGAAGGCGATCACGCCAGCGCGGCCGGTGGCAGCACGGGCGATCTTCACGGCGTTTTCGACCGCTTCGGAGCCGGTGGACACCAGCAGGGTCTTCTTGTCGAAGTTGCCCGGTACCAGCTGGTTGATCTTCTCGCACAGCTCGACGTAGGGCTCATAAGCCAGCACCTGGAAGCAGGTGTGGCTGACCTTGGTCAGCTGCTCTTGAACGGCGGCGACCACTTTCGGGTGCAGGTGGCCGGTGTTCAGTACTGCGATGCCGCCTGCGAAGTCGATCAGTTCGCGGCCTTCAACGTCGATCACCGTGGAGTTCTTCGCCGACTCGACGAAGATCGGGTGGATCTGGCCGACGCCACGTGGGACGGCGGCGACACGGCGTTGCATCAAGGATTCGTTGGTCTTGCTCATAATGCCCTCATTCGCGCCGGCTCTGGCGGCGCTGTTATTCGGGGGTGGCTGGTGCGTACGCGAACAGTATTCGTTGATCGACTGTCGTGAACGCCCAGGTCACCAGGTACTGCATGTCAAAAAAACCAGCGAGGCGTCGCTCTCGCGCCCCGCTGGCAGAGGCAAATACTCAGCCGGCAATCAAACGCTGATGCACAGGTATTTGATTTCGAGGTAGTCCTCGATGCCGTACTTGGAACCTTCGCGGCCCAGGCCCGAGGCCTTGATGCCGCCGAACGGCGCAACTTCGTTGGAAATCAGGCCGGTGTTGATGCCAACCATGCCGTACTCCAGTGCCTCGGCGACACGGAACACACGGCTCATGTCACGGGCATAGAAGTACGAGGCCAGGCCGAACTCGGTGTCGTTGGACATGGCGATCACTTCGGCCTCGTCCTTGAAGCGGAACAGCGGCGCCAATGGGCCGAAGGTTTCTTCCTTGGCCACGGCAGCGTTTTTCGGCACGTCCACCAGAATGGTCGGCTCGAAGAAGTTGCCTTCGATCAGCTTGCCGCCCGACAGCACCTTGGCGCCCTTGGAAACGGCATCCTCGATGTGCTCCTGGACCTTGGCCACAGCCTTGTTGTCGATCAGCGGGCCGGTGGTGGTGCCTTCTTCCAGGCCGTTGCCGATCTTCAGCTTGGCCACCGCGGCCTTGAGCTTCTCGGCGAACGCGTCGTAGACGCCGTCCTGCACGTAGATACGGTTGGCGCACACGCAGGTCTGGCCGTTGTTGCGGTACTTGGAGACGATCGCGCCCTCTACCGCCTTGTCCAGGTCGGCATCGTCGAACACGATGAACGGCGCGTTGCCGCCCAGCTCCAGGGAAACCTTCTTGATGTCCTTGGCGCACTCTTGCATCAGCTGGCGGCCAATTTCGGTAGAACCGGTGAACGACAGCTTGCGTACCAGCGAGTTGCCAGTCAGCTCGCCGCCCACTTCACCGGCGCTGCCAGTGATTACGCTGAGCACACCAGCCGGGATGCCGGCGCGGTTGGCCAGCTCGACCAGGGCCAGGGCGGAATAAGGCGTTTGCGAGGCAGGCTTGAGCACCATGGTGCAACCGGCAGCCAGGGCTGGGCCGGCTTTACGGGTGATCATCGCGGCCGGGAAGTTCCACGGGGTGATGGCGGCGGTCACGCCGATCGGCTGCTTGATGACGATCAGGCGCTTGTCGGGCTGGTGGCCCGGAATGGTATCGCCATAGACGCGCTTGGCTTCCTCGGCGAACCACTCGATGAACGAGGCGGCGTAGGCGATTTCGCCCTTGGCTTCGGCCAGTGGCTTGCCTTGCTCGGTGGTCATCAGGCGGGCCAGGTCGTCCTGGTTCTCGATCATCAGCTCGAACCAGCGACGCAGCTTGTTGGAACGCTCCTTGGCGGTCAGCGCGCGCCAGGCTGGCAGGGCCTTGTCGGCGGCTTCGATGGCGCGGCGGGTCTCGGCGGCGCCCATTTTCGGCACACTGCCGATGACTTCGCCCGTGGCGGGGTTGGTTACCTTGATGGTCTGGCCACTGTCCGCGTCCAGCCACTCACCGTTGATGAAGGCTTGCTGGCGGAACAACTGAGCGTCTTTGAGCTGCATGTCGGCTTCCCTTGGGCACCGTGCGGGCACGGGCGAATGATTGATGGTCGAAAAGGCGCCCCCGCAGGGGCAGCCGTCAGGAATTCAGGCACCCATTTGCGCCGGGTGTTCAATATTGGGTGTCGGGCGTTTGAAATCTCAAACGAATGCTAAGCGGGCACTGGGGTATTGGACAATAGGCTGTTCGAAAAAAAGAACGAATGGTTGAACACCTCGTCGGGAAGGCCGCCCAGCGAGTGTTGAACTTACGAGAGTCAGCCTAGGATCTGTCTGAAATGTGTCTGCGCGAAGGCCAGACAAGGCGAAACGGGGCGAGGAAGCGGAGTGTACTGGAGTACATGAGCATTCCGAGCCCCGTTTCAACGCAGTATGGGCGAGTGCAGATACATTTCAGACAGAGCCTAGCGCTCGCAAGTAATCCCAGGGGTAGATGCCACGATCATGCCCGTCGCTGAAGACCAACTGTAGGCCATAGCCTTGCGGCTCGATACGTATCACCCGCACATCGTCCGCCACCAGGCTGATCCCCCCGCGCAGCCGCGCCGCGCGACACTGCGAGCAAGGGCATGCACCACGTAGCCGGGCGTGGGCAAGCACCTGCCGAGCGTCACTCCATTGCAGCACCAGTTCGCCCTGGCCATGCAGGTTGAGCACCGCGCTGGGCACCTGCATCAAGCCGCGCCCTGCAACTGCGCCAGGGCAATGCGTACCGCCTTGCGCACCTCGGGGTCGCTGTCGGCTTCAGCAGCGCACAAGGGCGCCAGGGCCTGGGCATCACCCAGCTCGCCCAGGGCCAGGGCCGCCTCTTTGCGCAGGTTGGCAATGCCATGGCCAAGCAATTCGGCCAAGGCCGCCAGCGCTTGGCGATAGCGCAGGCGCCCCAATGCACGCGCAGCGCGCAGGCGCACCTGCCAGTAACTGTCGTCCAACGCTTGCACCAGTGCCGGGCCGGCTTCGGCCTGGCCGACCTTGCCCAGGGTCGTGGCAGCCTCTTCGCGCACCTGCCAGGCGGGGTCTTGCAAGGCCGCTACCAATGCGGGCAGCACCCGGCCGTCCTGGGCCAGGCCCAAGGCGCCGATGGCTGCGCGCCGAACGTCGGTGTCCGGCTCGCTGCCGGCCAGTTGCGCAAGGTCGGGCAACGCCGGCTCGTGCTTGAGCCAGCCTAGAATGCCCACCGCCTCGCGGCGTACCGCGGCATCGATGTCGTCCAGCGCCAGCCGCGCAGGCTGTGCGGCCTCCTCCAGACGCAGTTCACGCAAGGCCCGCAGGGCACTGGCGCGCACGAAGGCCTCGGCGTGCTCGGCCCACGGCAGAATCAATAGGCCCGCCTCCTGGCTTTTCAGCTCGCTCAGGCTCTGGGCTGCGGCCAGGCGCACCGGCTCGGCCGCATCGGCCAAGGCTGCGCACAGCGCTTGCACCACTTCGGGCTCTTCCCAGGCCTCGAGCAGCCGCGCCGCCTCGGCGCGCACCTCGGCACTGGCATCGACCAACAGTGCATCGGTGAGCCACGGCAAGCCTTCGGGCTCTTCCAGGTCGGCCAGCTCGATCAGCGCGATACGGCGCACGCCGGCATCGTCATCCCCCAATCGAGGCAGCAGGTCGAGGATGTCGGGATGGTCGGTGTGTCGTTCGGTCATAGGGCGATCCGTAGCGGTGGGTGGTCGCTGTCCGGCAGGCCGAGCGGGGTCAGGCGCGGCAGTTCGCGGCCTTCCTCGTGGCGCAGCAGGGCCAGGCAGTGACGCTTGAGATGGGTGAATTCGGGGCTGGTCAGAAGGCTTGCGTGGCGCGGGCGAGCGAAGTCCAGGCGCAGGTCTTCGATGAAGCGGCCGGGGCGTGGGCTCATCACCAGGATGCGGTCGGCGAGGAACAACGCCTCGTCGATGTCATGGGTGACGAACACCACGGTGGTACGAATGCGCGTCCAGATGTCCAGCAGCAGTTCCTGCATGCGCGAGCGGGTTTGCGCATCCAGGGCGCCGAAGGGTTCGTCCATCAACAGCAGACGCGGGCGGTTGATCAGCACCCGGGCGATTTCCGCGCGCTGCTGCATGCCGCCCGATAACTGGCTAGGCCAGCGTTCGGCGAAGTCGGCCAAGCCAACCAGTTGCAGCAGTTCATAAGCCCGGCGGTGGCGCTCGGCCTTGCCCTGGCCTTGCATCTTCAGGCCGAAGGCGACGTTGTCGAGCACGCTGCGCCAGGGCAGCAGGGTGTGGTGCTGGAACACCATGCCGCGTGCAGGCGACGGCCCGTCGATGGGCTGGCCATCCACCTGCAACTGGCCGCTGGCCGGGGTCAGGTGGCCGGCCAAGGCACCGAGCAGGGTCGACTTGCCGCAGCCCGAAGGCCCGAGGATGCACACGAACTCGCCAGGAGCGATGGCAAAGTCCAGCGCCTGCACCGCCTCGAACGCCTCGACGCCCTCACCCAGGCGAATGGAAACACCGCGTGCGTCGATACGCCCCGGCTCCGGGGCTTGTTGATAACTGCTCATCACGACGTCCTCCGTGCGCGGTACCAGGGTGTCGCCAAGGCGCCGAGGCGCTTGACCAGCGCACTGCTGCCCATGCCCAGCACGCCGATCAACAGCATGCCGACGATGATGTCGGGGTAGTTCTGCAAGGTGTAGGACTCCCAGGTGTAGTAGCCGATGCCGAACTGCCCGGAGATCATCTCGGCGGTCACCAGGCAGAACCACGAGGTACCCATACCGATGGCCAGCCCCGTGACGATGCTCGGCAAGGCGCCCGGCAGCACCACCTCCCGCAGCAGTGCCCAGCGCCCGGCACCCAGGCTGCGCGCCGAGGCCAGCAGCCGTGGGTCGACCGCTTCCACGCCATGCACGGTGTTGAGCAGGATGGGGAACAGCGCGCCGGTGAAGGTGATGAACACCATCGACAGCTCCGAGGACGGGAACATCAGGATCGCCAGGGGAATCCACGCCACTGCCGGTATTGGCCGCAGCACTTCCAGCGGCGGCAGCAGCGTGTCTTCGGCCCATTTCGAGCGACCGATCAACAAGCCCAGGGCCACGCCCAACAGCGCCGCCGACAGGTAACCGGCGAACACCCGCGCCAGGCTGCTGCCCAGGTGCGTCAGCAGCGCGCTGGACGCCAGCAATTGACCGGCAGCGTCGAGCACCGCGCCAGGCGTGGGCACGTAGGTGAAGGCGAACAGGCCGAGGTTCAGCTTGTGGCTGGCCGCCAACTGCCAGAACAGCAGGCAGGCCAGCAGCGAAGCCAGGCGCACGGGCCAACGGGCGAGGGAGCGGCTCATGGGTGTCCTCCGGGCAAGGCCTGTCAGCGCTGGGCGACCAGCGCGCGGTTGGCGCCGGTGAAGTCCAGGGCTTCGCTGCCGTTGGCCTTGGCGTATTGCTCGGCCTGGTCCTTGAGCAGGAAGGCCGACAGCTCGCCCTTGCCGTTACGCACAAACCACGCCTGGTTGGCCAGCAGCTTGATACCGCTGTCGGCGGCCTGGGCGTAGATGGCGCGGATGTCCTTGCCCTCTTGCTCGAGCTGGGCCAGGGCGCCGAGCGCGGCCTGCGGCGAGGCGTAGTGGCGTACTTTGTCTTCGCCGCGTACCCAAATTTGCGCCAGGTGACGGAAATCGGTGATCGGCTTGCCAGTCAGTGCGTCGTTGGCCTTGAGCGGCAGCGGCGCGTAGTCCTTCAGCGCCTGGTCGTAGTCCTGCCCGGCCTGCTTGAAGGCCGCGCGGATGTACTGGTCGTCGATGAAGGTGGCGGTGTCCAGGCCGCGGTCGGTGCGCTTGAGCAGCTTGAGGGTGTCGATCGAGGTGACCACCGCCTGGCGGTACTCGGGTTTCCAGGTCAGGTCGCGGGTTTGCAGGCCGAGCGGGCCGTGGAACAGGTAGTTCACTTCAGCCTCGATGCCAGTGACCTTCTCGATCAGTTCGCTGTACTTCTCGGGCTCGGCGGCGATCAGGCGGTTGGCCTCCAGGCTAGCCCGCAGGTACGCAGTGACCACTTCGGGGTATTTCTTCGCGTACTCGGCGTCGACCAGTGCGCCATGGAAGGTCGGGACATTGGCCTGGGAGCCATCGAAGATCTTGCGGGCGAAGCCACGGTTGGGGAACAGCTCGGCGAACGGCACGAAGTCGGCGTGCGCCTCGATACGGTTGCTGCGCAGGGCGGAACCGGCGATTTCCGGGGCCTGGGCGATGATCTTCACATCTTTGGCCGGGTCCCAGCCCTGGGCCGCGACGGCGCGTAGCAGCATGCCGTGGGCGGTGGAGGCGAATGGCACGGAAATGGTCTTTCCCTTGAGTTCGGCCAGCGACTGCACGCTGGACGAAGCCGGTACCACGATGCCGTTGCCGCTACCCTGCACGCTGCCGGAGAGCACGCTGATGAACAGGCTGCGCTTGCCCGCGTCGAGGTGCGCGACGCCGTTGAACGAGCCAGGGAAGTCGGCCATGGCGCCGAAGTCGAGTTTGCCGGCGACCATCTCGTTGGTCAGCGGCGCGCCGCTGGTGAAGTTCTTCCATTCCACCTGGTACTGCGCATCCTTGTACTTGCCGTCGCGCGGCAGGTATTTGTCGAGCAGGCCCAGCTCGCGGATCAGCAGGCCGCCGGTGGCGCAGTTGATGGTGGTGTCCTGGGTGCCGATGGCCACCCGGATGGTCTCGGCGCTGGCGTTCAGGCCAGCGATTGCCAGCGCGAGGCCGGCCACGGTTGCTACAAGGCGCATGGGTGTTTCCCCTCGAATCGTTAAGTATTGGAATCGTCTCCGCCACCAGGCTTGGGTGGTGGGAAACGAGGGGGCTTGCGGTGTGGGCGTCCGGTGGTTGGGCCGGATGGCGGGTGGGGCTCAGCGCAGCAGGTACGGAATATCGACCTTCACCGCGCCGGTGGGGCAGTCTTTCTCGCAGGGCATGCAGTACCAGCATTCGTCGAAGGCCATGTAGGCCTTTTGCGTGGCTGGGTTGATGGCCAGCAGGTCCATGGGGCAGACCTCGACGCAGACGGTGCAGCCTTTTTCGGCGATGCATTTGTCTTCGTCGATGGTCACCGGGGCGCTGCTGCGGAAAAAGATTTCCTGGGGTTGATAGGCCATTTCACGGGGTCCTTGGGGCCTTTGGCCCTCTATCTCTCTAACGGTGTGTGCAGTGCACTAGGCAGCGTCGGCCTTTACCCGCAGCCGGTCGTAGGCGCTTTGCTCCTCAGCATCCAGGGCAATCAGGTACGGCTCCACGGGCTTCTTGAAACTGGTCATCTCACCGTCCTCGCCCTTCTTCAAATGGCAATGGCAGAACCACTCGCCATCGTTGCGCTCGGGGTAGTCCACCCGGTGGTGGTAAAGGCCCCAGCGGCTCTCCTCGCGAAACAACGAGGCTCGCGCGGCCATCTCGGCGCAGTCGCGAATCACCGACACCTCCATGGCACGCATCAGCTCATGGGGATTGTTGGCTTTCATCTGCGAAAGGTCACGCTCGATCTCGGCGAAACGTGCCAGGCTGATTTCCATCTTCTTGGTCACCTTCGGCGGTTGCAGGTAGTCGTTGACCATGCGCCGCAGCTTGTACTCGACCTGTGCCGGCGGCAGGCCGTGCTCGCGGTGCAGCGGGGCGAACACACGTTCCTGCTCACGTTCGACCTGCTCGGCATCGACCTCGGCCAAGTCCCGCCCCTGTACGTACTGTGCGGCATTAACCCCGGCGAACCAGCCATAGGTGAAGGCACCCAGCATGTAGTTGTGCGGCACCGCGGCCATATCGCCTGCCGCGTACAAGCCCTTCACGCTGGTCTCGGCCTTCTCGTTCACCCACACCCCAGAGGCCGAATGCCCCGAGCAGAAGCCGATTTCGGAAATGTGCATCTCAACCATGTGCCGGCGGTAGTCGGTGCCGCGCCCGGCGTGGAACTGGCCACGGCTGGGGCGTTCGTTGCTGTGCAGGATCTCTTCGATGTTCTGGATGGTTTCCTCGGCCAGGTGGTCGAGCTTGAGGAACACCGGGCCGTTGCCACCTTCGAGCTCCTGGTGGAACTCCCACATCATCTGCCCGCTCCAGTAGTCGCACTCGATGAAGCGCTCGCCCTTGCTGTTGGCGGTGTAGCCGCCCAGGGGACCTGTGACGTAGGCACAGGCCGGGCCGTTGTAGTCCTTGATCAGCGGGTTGATCTGGAAGCACTCGAGGTTCGAGAGCTCCGCCCCTGCGTGGTAGGCCATGGCGTAGCCGTCGCCGGCGTTGGTGGGGTTCTCGTAGGTGCCCATCAGGTAGCCCGACGACGGCAGGCCCAGGCGCCCGGCGGCGCCGCAAGCGAGGATCACCGCCTTGGCCCGCACCACGCGAAACTCGCCGGTGCGACAGTCGAAGCCCAGCACCCCGGCAGCGGCACCTTCGCCATCGAGCAGCACGCGGGTGCAGACCATACGGTTGCTGATTGCCACCCGGGCACGCTTGAGCTGGCGGTACAACACCTTCTTGATGTCGTGCCCCTCGGGCATGGGCAGCACGTATGCGCCCATGTGGTGGACCTTCTTCACCGCGTAGTCGCCGGTTTCGTCCTTCTCGAACTTCACGCCCCAGCGGTCGAGCTGTTCGATGGTCTCGAAACTCTTGGTGGCATAGGCATGCACAGTGGCCTGGTTGACGATACCGTCGTTGGCCACGGTGATTTCCTTGGTGTACTGCTCGGGCGTGGCGTGGCCGGGAATGATGGCGTTGTTCAGGCCGTCCATGCCCATGCTGATGGCGCCGCTGCGCTTGACGTTGGCTTTGTCCAGCAGCAGCACGCGCAGGCTCTTGTCGTGCTCCTTGGCCTTGATCGCCGCCATGGGCCCGGCGGTGCCGCCGCCGATGACGATGATGTCGTAGTCCTGGGTCTGGATGCTCATGGCTTGGGCCCTTTGTGGCGGTCGATGCGCAGGCGGTACTGGAACGCGTCGCCGCGGTAGTACAGGTGTTCGAAGTCCAGCGGCGTACCGTCGGCGGTGTGGGTCAGGCGCTCGATGCGCATGATCGGCGCGCCCTCTTCCACCTCCAACGCCTGGGTCAGGTCGCTGTCGGCGAGCACTGCGTCGATGGCAAGGTCCGCATGGCCCAGGGCGATGCCACAGTCGTTCTCCAGCACCAGGAAGATGTCGCGGGTGACCAGGTCGGCCTTTTCCAGCTTCTCGCCGACGGCCTTGGGCAGCCAGGTGAGCTCCAGCGACACCGGCTCGCGGTTGATCAAACGCACCCGGCGAATTTCGGTCACCAGGCTGCCCTCTTCCACCTGCAAGCGCGCCGCCACCAGGGCGTTGGCCGGCACATGGCGCAGGCTGCGCAGGCGGTTGATCACTTCGTAGCCCATCTGCGTCATCGACTCGGCCAGCCCTTGCAAGGTGCTGACGTTCTGGAACGCCTTGGGCTTGGCGACGAAGGTGCCCTTGCCATGGATCTTGAAGATCAGCCCTTCCTTTTGCAGGTCGCCCAGGGCCTGACGCACGGTAATGCGGCTGACCGAGAAGGCCTTGCCCAGCTCGCTTTCCGACGGCATGCGGCTGTGCGGCGGGTAGGTACCATCGAGAATGCGCTCGCGCAGCACGGCTTTGAGCTGGGTGTAGAGCGGTACCGGGGACAGGGGGAGCAGTTCGGCCATGGGTCTCGTTCGCTAATTGGCTACTTGTTATAACAAGTTGTGACCTGAGATTAGCGAGCATAAGAGGCTGTAGGGAAATACCGATATTGCATATGGATAGATAAAGGTGTCTCTGATGCCGCCGGCCTTTGTGGGAGCGGCCTTGTGTCACGAAAGGGCCGCAAAGCGGCCCGGAACTTTCAGCATCGCCTTGTAGATCCTGGGTCTGCTGCGCAGCCCTTTCGCGACACAAGGCCGCTCCCACACGCCGCACACAGGGGCTGAGTACAGCGGGGCAACAGGGAAAAACAGCCACAGATCAAGGCGATGGACGTCACCAGTACAGATCGGTATGATTGCCCACCGTTGCACTCGTAGCTCAGCTGGATAGAGTACTGCCCTCCGAAGGCAGGGGTCGTGGGTTCGAATCCCGCCGAGTGCGCCAGTTTTTTAGAGTTGCTTCTCTGGTTTAAGCAATTCGGATAGCGCATCGCAACGATGCGCATAATCCCAAGCAGCGCATTACCGAACGCTTGGGCTATCAAAAATTTAACGCCCCACTTGATCCTATTCCACTGATGGTGGAACATACACCTGCGCATATGCGTGAACCATAGGGTGGTTACAGGGATCTTCGGATCGCACCCCGTTACTGGGAAGCCAGTTCGCCGAGCGCGACGCAAGAACGACCTGCCCCGTCGAAGCATGCATCGACGGCTGAGAATCCCTCCTCGAGAGGGATTCGCCGTTTCTGGGCCTTTCATTTTTTCTTCGGGTAACGGTTCCGGACCTCTTTCGGGAACTGCCCATTCGGTTTCTTCTGGGTGTCGAAAGCGACCTTGAAGATACTGAACCCCTTCTTTCTGACCGGCACGCCGGGCGAGCCTTCTCCAGAACGAGCAAAAAATGCGCTGGTCACGTGGATCCGCAAAACCCGGTTTTCGCGGAAGATGGCCATGCAAATCTTGAACGTCTCCACTTCACCGCTGGCGCTGTTCAGCACCTCCAGAGTGAAGAAGCTTTCGCCTTGGGTGAGGTAGACCGTCGCGCCAGCGAGCTTTTCCAGCATGCCTCGCAACTGCTTGGACGCTTCGTAGCGCTCCATGCAGATGAACCGGCTTTCACGGCCGTCGGCGTACTTCAAGGGGATATTTTGCTCGGTATCGTCCTTCGTGAAGCAATGCAGCCCGTAAGTGACGACAAAGCGAATCGGATCCTTGCCAGCGCCCTTCTGAAACCGCACTTCGTGGCAATCCAAGTGGCTCAGGTCGTACAACACCCCAGCATGCTCGAACTGCTCCCAATGTTGGATAGCGTCAACGTGAAACTTCGCCAAGCTCAGTCCTCGAGCAAGAAGTGACCCGCGATGTTACCCGAAAAAAGGATCTACTTTGTTCAAGCGACGGACAGGCAAAAAACAACATGCCGACGCCCTCATCTGCGAGTGCGCGTCGGCATGCGTGCACTCAGTTCTCGGCGCTATCCCCCCAACGCTGCATCAGGGTATTGGAAGGCAAGCTCTCATCCAGCAACTTGCGCGCCGTCTCCACCCCCGCCACCGGCAACCCTTCTGGGTCCAGCAACCCGATCTGCACCAGCACACTGGCCTGGTCCCAGTAGATGTGCTCGTGGTACAGCTTGTCGCCCCGGAACTTCACCACCCCAAGCATCGGAATCTCCACCGCCTTGCCGGTCGGCGCAACGTTAGGCAGCAGCCAGTCGATTTCCGTGGTGTGGGTGAAGCAGAGGATGAACTCGTCGACGATCTGCAACGCGCCGATGGTGCGGGAGATGGGGATCAGCTTCATGTCCGGCGGGTTGCCGTGCACGAAGTGGTGTTGGTAGAAGCGGCTCAGCTCCTGGGCGCCGACCCCACCGGTCATGGTCGGGATGTGGTTGACGTAGGGCTGGGCGACCATGGTCGCCATGGTGGCAGGCACGTCGCGGGTGTCGAACTCGTGCTTGATGTGTTCTTCCCACAGCGCCGACAGGTTGAAGTGCGGGCCGATCTCGCGTTTGAGCGCGGCGATGCTGCGTTCGTGGGCCATCAGCGAGGCGGATTTATCGAAGTGCATGCTGCCAGCGCGGGCGAAGGCGTGGTCGGCGCCCTGGTACAGGTACAACTCGACGTTGTCGTTGCCCTCCAGGTGCTGGCTGATCTGGCCTCGGGCAGTAGCGTCGCAATACACATCGTTCTCGGCCATGTGCAGCACGAAGCGGCCCTTGAGGTTTTCAGACTCGCTCAACAGTTGCTCGATGCCCATGCCGTAGTAGCCCACCGAACACGCCGCCTGGGTGCGGGTGGCGGTCAGCCAGGCGAGCTTGCCGCCCAGGCAGAAGCCCACGTAGCCCTGGCGCTCGCCTTGCACCTCGGGCAACGCGCGCAGGGCGGCGAAGCTGGCGTCGATATCCTGCACGGCCAGGTCCACGTCCAGGCGTTGGAACAGGTCGATGGCCACCGCGAAATCTTCCTCGGTGTAGCCCAGTTCCAGGCCCGGTTGCAGGCGCCAGAACAGGTCGGGCACCAGGGCCACGTAGCCTTCCTCGGCGTAAAAATCGGCCACCGCACGCATGTTGGCGTTGACCCCGAAAATCTCCTGGCCAATCACCACCCCCGGGCCTTTGCCGCTGGCGGGCAAGGCGAGGTAGCCGCTGAAGGTTGCGCTGCTGTCGGGTGCCTGAATCTGGATCGTCTTGCCCATTGGGTTCTACCTCATCGGTTGCAAGGGTTATTGGCTGTCACGGAATTGTTCGAACCACACACGCGGGGACACGCCGCGGTCGGGCCCGAGAATCGAGAAACCACCGTCCACCGGCACGTCGATGCCGGTCATCCAGCTGGCGCCGGGGCTGCATAGGAAGGCCACCACGCTGCCGATTTCCTCGCCGCGGCCGACGCGGCCCAAGGGGTGGAACGGCGCGCCGACGCGGTCGGCAAGCGCTTGGTCATTGCCACTGAAATCGGCCACGCTCGGCGACCAGGTCCAGGCGGGCGACACGCTGAGCACGCGAATGCCCTGAGGCGCCAGGCTGACGGCGAGGTTCTTGGTCAATTGCAGGATGCCGGCCTTCGAGGCCGGGTACAGCGCGCGCCCGGCGGCGCCGAACTTGCCGCCGGTGCTGCCGATATTGACCACCACGCCGTCGGCCGGCAGGTGCGCCACCGCCTGCTGGGTGAAGATGGCCGCCGACACCAGGTTCACGTTCAGGGTCTGTAGCCATTGCGCGCGGCTGGAGGCCAAGCCCTGGTCGGCATACAGGCAGGCGTTGTTGACCAGGATGTCGAGGCGCCCGAAACGCGCCAGGGTAGCGTCGATGCAGCGCTGAATATCCTCGTCGCGCTCCACGTCGCAGGCGCTGAACGCACAGTGCTCGCCCAGCTCCTGCGCCAGCGCCACGCCGCTTTCGGCATTGCGCCCCACCAGCATCACCCGGGCACCGACCGCCAATAGCTGACGGGCGATGTCCAGGCCCAGCCCCTGGGTGCTGCCGGTGACGATTGCCACTTTGCCTTCGAGCATCATGCTGCTTCCTCCAGTGCCTGGTTCACTTCGCAGATACGCGCGATCAACGCCATGCTGGCCAGGGACGCTCGGTGTGCCCCGGCATCGGCGCAGGCACAGGCATCGGCGGCCACTGTCACCTCGAAGCCACAGTCGACGGCATGACGCACAGTGCTTTCCACCACCGAGTGGGTGGCCACACCGGCAATCAGCAGGCGGTTGCTATGGAACTGGCGCACCAGTTGTTCCAAGGGCGAGCCGTAGAACGCATTGATGCGCTGGTGGGTGACGCTGAATTCGTTGCGGCTGGACAAGGGCGCCAGCTCGCTGAAGAACTCCGCGCCCCAGCTGCCTTCCTGCACCGCGCCGATGGCCGCCACGTTGCGCAAGATCGGCGCGTTCTGCTGCAGGTCGGCGTAGTCCGGGCGGAACGCCACGCGCACATGGATAATCGGCCAGCCCCGCGCACGAGCACCGGCCATCAGGCGCCCGGCGGCATCGAGCAGCGCCGTGCGCGCCGCGTCCTCGGCGCCCAGCCCGACGCGGATCTTGCCGTCGGGATGCAGCACGTCGTTCTGGTAATGCAGGGCGATGACCACCGGCGGCGCCATCAGACGAACACCTCGAGGTTAGCGAACACATCGTTGCAGTTGATCAGGTCCACACGCTTGAGCTGGATCTTCCAGCCGCCGCCGTCCTGGGCGGCCAGCTTGTAGGTGTAGCGACCGGCCAGTTGGCGCTGCTCCAGGCGCCATTCGCTGACCTGGAAGGTTGCACTCACCACCAGCAGGCCTTGGGCGTCGAGGCCTTCGATCATCACATTGCCCACCAGGTGGGCGGTTTGGGTTTGTGGCTGCTGCGACCAGTTGCGCGCGTTCTCCACCCGGCGAATGCGCACCTCGCGCAGCATGCGGTTTTCCCAGAACAGCGAAATATGGTCGAAGGGGTTTTCCTGCTCGTGCTTGTGCGGCACCCAGTACATGCCGGTGTCGGTGAACAGCTGGTCCCATTCCCAGAAGCGCCGCTCATCGAGCAGGCGTGCTTCGCGGTAGAGGAACTGCTCCAGGTCGCGCAGGGTGTCACGCGGCACGTTGACCGGGGTGAGCGTGCGGGTGTCGACGTCGATTCGGCGGTCAAGCAGCATGGGTGCTCTCCTTGGCGATCAGGGTGGCGGTCATGAAGTGCTTCCAGGCAGCGAACTGGTTGCGCATCGGCAACTCGCTGGTGCCATTGGTAGAGACGGCGCCGTCTTCCAGGGTGAGGTCGGTGCCGACGTAGCGGTGCATGCTGATCCAGTCGCCACCGCGGGTCATGTTGCCTTCCTGGCAGCGGGCGTAGACCTCGACGTCGTCGGGCATCACGTTGGAGGACGGCGAGTTGATCACGTTGGCGTAGGTCAGGGCGCGGTCGAACACCGCGTCCGGGGCGCCTTTGCAGCGGAAGGTCTGGATCTCGACCATGGTCTGGTCCACGGCAATCGGGCGGATCACGCGGAACTGCATGAACACCGTGTGCGGCGAGCCGCTGCCGTAGATCACTGTGTTGTGGCGGTTCATGCCGAGAATTTCCCGGGCGCGTTCTTCGCCGTAGGCCTGGGTCAGGCACTCGAAGTGCGCACGCGACACCTCATCGCGCTCGGCAGCGGCGGGGTCGAAGATCGCTTCCATGTAGCCGTGGCCGTTGTGGTAGGCGCGCAGTTCGAGCTTTTCCCAAAAGTCGTAGGGCTCGCCGTTGCCGTCCATGATCAGCAGCTCGAACGGCATTTCGCCGATGGCCTGGGCTTCCTCACGCGCTGCATCCACCGACGACTCGTGGGTGACGCGGGCGTGCATGGTGTCGTGCAGGTTCTCGTAGAACACCTTCCAGTTCGAGCGCTGCTGCACGCGGAAGATACCGCCAGCCACCTCCACCTCGCCCACCGGCGAGCGGTCGCAGAGGTTGTCGATGGAGGTAATCACACCGCCCAGGAAGCTTTTCAGGTCTGGGCCATAGGCGGCTTGGCTGGCGAACACGAAGCCGCGGTAGGTTTCCACGCGGGCCACGCTGACCATCGAGAAGTCGGCGTGCTTGGGGTCGTAGCAGGTGCCTTCGAAGCCGCTTTTCAGCGGCGCCGAGAGGTGCTGGCCGTCGAGCTTGAAGGTCCAGGCGTGGTACGGGCAGCGGAAGAACTTGCCGACACTGCCGTCACCGTCGGCCACAAGCTTGGCGCCCTTGTGCGGGCAGCGGTTGTACAGCACGTTCACTTGCTTGTCGGCGCCGCGCACCATCACCACGTCCTGGTCGCCGATGCGCGTGGTGTGGTAGTCGCCGGGGTTCTTCACCTGGCTTTCGTGGCCTACGTAGATCCAGGCGTAGCCGTAGATACGCTCCATCTCCAGCTTGAACAGCACCGGGTCGGTGTAGACGCTTTTATGCACGCTGTCCTCGCGGATCAAGGCAGCGATTTGTTCATTGGTCGGCTCTTGAGTAGAAAACACGGGCTTTCCTCGGCGGGTTACAGGTCGAGCACCAGCAGCGGGCCGCTGGCACGAGAAACACAGGTACAGAAGCTGCCCGCGTCGCGGTCGCGCTCAGACAGGCAGATATCGCGGTGGTCGGCGGCGCCTTCGAGCACCTGGGCCACGCACACGCCGCAGTCGCCGCGGCGGCAATCGAACATCGGGTCGAGCCCGGCTTCGAGCATGGCGTCCAGCACGGTTTGCCCGGCGGCCACTTGCAGGCTTACGCCAGTGCTTTGCAGGCGCACTTCGAAGGCCTGGTCGCCGGCTTCTTCCAGGGCGCCGTTGAACAGTTCGAAGTGCAGGTGATCTTCGGCCCAACCCAGTTCCCGGGCGCAGGCCAGCACGGCGCTGAGCATCGCGGCGGGGCCGCAGATGTACAGGTGCAGCCCGGGGCGCGGGCTGGCCAGTACTTGGCTGGCAGGAAAGCGTCGCTGTGGGTCGCCGCCGCTGATCCAGCAGTGGGCGTCGGCGTAGTCGCGGGCCTCTTCCAGATAGGCCATGTGTGCAGCGTCACGCCCGGCGTAATGCAGGCTGAAGGCCTTGTCTTCGGCTTGCAGGGCGCGGGCCATGCCGAGCATGGGGGTGATGCCGATGCCACCGGCAATCAACAGCACATGGTCGGCTTCGGCGCACAGCGGAAAATGGTTTTTCGGCACATCGGCAATGACCGTATCGCCCGCCCTCAGCGAGTGCACCCAGCGTGAACCGCCAGTGCCAGCCTCTTCCAACTGCACGGCGATTTCGTAGTGCCCGGTGCCTGGCAGGTTGACCAGCGAATAGGCCCGGCGCTGGGGTCGCTCGCCGGGGACGTGCAGTTCCAGATGAGCGCCAGCGGTGAAGGCTGGCAAAGGTAGGGCGGGGTCGCCCACCAGCAGCAGGCGGCGGATTCTGGGGGTCAGGGCTTCGGCCTGTTGCACCCGGAGAGAGAGGCTGGGCATACGTGATTCCTGTGTGAATACGTAGCCACTTTATGAAGTGCGCCTGGGGTGAAATAGCCGCAAACGGCAAACTTCTATCCGCAAATGGCGAGTTTTTTGGGGCGTCGAAAAACGGGCACAACCCCCTGTAGGAGCGGGCTTGCCCGCGAAGAAGGCACCACGGTGGATGGCACCGGCTTTGCCGGTGTTCGCGGGCAAGCCCGCTCCTACAGAGGGGGTGATTAGCTTGAGGTTTGGGCTAAAGCTTGCAGCAGCGCTGGGAGTTGATGGCCATCGAGGCGGGCCAGGTCATCAAGCACCTGGAAGTGGTTGCAGCCTGGCACCTCCAGCAATTGCGCGGTCTGCCCCGCCGCCTCGCAGGCGCTGGCGTATACGCGCGAATGACGCAGCAACTCAGGCAACTCCTCGGCGCCAACGCTCACCAACATCGGCGCACCCTCGCCAATCAGCCGCTGCGGGCTGAAGTCGCGAACTTCCTCATCACTCAACTGCAACTTCTCGTTCAACCAACACTGGCTGATAGGCGCCAAATCCATCAGGCCGCTGATCGGCATCACCACACTCACCAACGGGTGGCTGCGATACAACGCCGCCAAATGCCCACCCGCCGAATGCCCGGCCAGCACCACCGGCCCGCCAATGCCGAACGCCTCGCGCTGGTGTTGCAGGTAGCCCAGCGCACGGCCTATCTGCTGCACAATCTCGTGCATACGGGCATAGGGCGCCAGGGTGTACTCCAGCAAACCAACGTTGAACCCCGCCTGGATAAGGCCCTCTGCGATAAAGGCATAGTCGCTCTTGTCCGAGGCCTGCCAATAGCCGCCATGAATGAACAAAAACGTCGGCGCACCGGCACGACCCTGGCCGCACCAGTCGATGCGCTCGCGTGGCGCCGGCCCGCACCGCACGTCGCGCTGCCAGCGATGCGCCGCATAGGTGTCGGCGCTGCGCTGGCGAAAACGCGCCATGATCGCGGGGAAGTTGCCCGCCGCCGCGACGTTGTTGTAGGCCTGGTCGAGGTCCATCACGCCTCACACGCCCAGGTAGCGCTGCGACAGCTCAGGCTGCGCCGCCAGCTCACCCGGCGTGCCCTGCCACACCTGGCGGCCCTTCTCGATGATGTGGTGACGGTCCACCACCCGCGCCATTTCCTTGAGGTTCTTGTCGATTACCAGGATCGTCTCGCCCTCGGACTTGAGCGTGGCCAGGCAATGCCAGATCTGCTCGCGAATGATCGGCGCCAGCCCTTCGGTGGCTTCATCGAGAATCAGCAGGTTAGGGTTGGTCAGCAGCGCGCGGCCCACCACCAGCATCTGCTGCTCACCGCCCGAGAGCGTGCGCGACAGCTGGTCCTGGCGTTCCTGCAAACGCGGGAACAGCTCGTACACCCGCGCCAAGTCCCACTTGCCCTTGCTGGCGGTGGCCAGCAGGTTCTCGCGCACACTCAAGCTACTGAACGCCCGCCGCCCCTCGGGCACCAGGCCCAGACCCGCCTTGGCGATGCGATAAGGCGCGGCGCCACGCATCTCGTTGCCGTGGATACGAATGCTGCCGGCACTGGGCTTGATCAGCCCCATGATCGACTTGACCGTGGTGGTCTTGCCCATGCCGTTGCGCCCGATCAGCGAGACCACCTGGCCCTGCTCGATGCTCAGGTGCATGTCGAACAGCACCTGGCTCAACCCGTAGCCCGCTACCAGCCCTTGCACTTCAAGCATGTTCTTCTCCCAGATAGGCGGCCCGCACCTGCGGGTCGTTGCGCACCTGCTCGACGGTACCGGTGAGCACAGTCTGGCCATAGACCAGCACGGTGATGCGGTCGGCCAGGGCGAACACCGCGTCCATGTCGTGCTCCACCAGCAGGATCGAGTAGCGGCCCTTGAGGCTGTGCAGCAGTTCGGTCATACGCGCCGACTCCTCGGCGCCCATGCCGGCCATCGGCTCGTCGAGCAGCAGCACCGAGGCTTCCTGGGCCAAGGCCAGGGCGATTTCCAGCTGGCGCCGTTCGCCGTGGGACAGCTCGCTGACCGGGTCGTTGGCCCGCGCCTGCAAACCGACCTGCTCCAGGTAGTGCAGCGCAGGTTCCAGCAGACGCTTGTCGCTGGCCAGCGGCTGCCACATGCCAAAGGCCTTGCCCTCACGAGCAGCGATCGCCAGGCCGACGTTCTCCAGCAAGGTGAACTCGGTGTACAGCTGGCTCACCTGGAAGGCCCGGGCCAATCCCAGGCGCGGGCGGTCCCAAGCCGGCACCTGGGTGATGTCGCGGCCCTGCAGGTGAATTTCGCCTTCGTCCGGGAAAATTTCGCCGGCAATCTGCGCAATCAGCGTGGACTTGCCCGCCCCGTTGGGGCCGATGATCGCGTGCAGCTCGCCGCTGGCCAGCTCCAGGCAAGCGTCGTTGGTGGCCTTCACCGCGCCGAAGGCCTTGTACAGGTGGCGAATCGAAAGTTGTGCGCTCATGTGCGAGCCTCCACGCGTTTGGCAACCGGCTCAGGCGTTGCCTTGCGCTTGCGTTGCAACAGGCTCAGCAGCAGGCCGTAGACGCCCTTCTTGCCGAACAGCACCACCAGCAACAGCAGTGGGCCGAAGATCAGCATCCAGTGCTCGGTCCATTGGCTGAGCACCTGTTCCAGGCCCAGGTAGGTAGCCGCGCCCAGCAGGGGGCCGAGCAAGGTGCCGACACCGCCGAGAATCACCATCGCCATCAACTCGCCAGACTTCTGCCAGGCGCCCATGTCGGGGCTGACGAACAGCGCGTAGTTGGCCCACAGAATGCCCGCCAGGCCACCGCCGGTGCCGGCGATCACGAAGGCCGTGAGGCGATAGCGCAAAGGCTTGAGGCCCAGGCTGATGGTGCGCCGCTCGCTCTGCTTGAGGCCGCGTAGCACGAAGCCGAAGCGCGAATTCACCAAACGTCGGCACAGCAGCAACCAGCCAAGCAACAGCGCACTGCACAGGTAGTAGAAGTGGTTGGCGTCGCCCAGGTCGAGGGCGCCGATGGTGTTGCGCTCGTTGAGCAGGATGCCGTCGTCGCCGCCATACAACGACAGCGAGCTGAGCACGAAGTACAGCATCTGCCCGAAGGCCAGGGTGATCATGATGAACTGCACGCCCGTGGTACGCAGCGACAGGTAGCCCACCACTAGCGAGAACAGCGCGCAGATCAACAGCGCCAATGGCCACACCACCAGCGCACTGTTGCTGCCATCCCAGCCCCATAGCGGCATGCCTTGGGAAGTATGGAAGGCGACGACGCCGACGATATAGCCACCCAGGCCGAAGAACGCGGCGTGGCCGAAGCTCACCATGGCGCCATAGCCGATCAGCAGATCGAGGCTGACGGCGGCCATGCCGTAGATCGCCAGGCGGGTGAAGAAACTGACCAGGTAAGGCTCGTTCAGCCAGCTGGCCAACAGCGGCACCAGGGCGAACACGGCCAGGCAGACCAGGTCGATGACAAGACGTGGTGACATGGTTTTCTCCTCAGGCACGGGCCGGCAGCAGGCCGCGTGGGCGCAACAGCAGCACCACGGCCATGACGATGTAGGCGCTGGCGGAAATCAGCCCGGCACTGACCGTGCCGCTGCTTTCGGCGGGCAACAGCTGATCGAGCAGTGGCGGTATGTAGGCGCGGCCCAGGCTATCGACCATGCCGATCAGCAAGGCGCCAACCAGCGCACCACGTACCGAACCCACGCCGCCGACCACGATGACCACGAAGGTGGTGATCAGAATCTTCTCGCCCATGCCGATTTCCACCGACAGCAGCGGCGCCGCCATGAACCCGGCAAGCCCGCACAGCACGCAGCCGAACACGAACACCAAGGTATACAGACGCGAGATGTTCACCCCCAGCGCGCCGACCATCTCGTGGTCGTCGGCCCCGGCGCGAATCAGCATGCCCAGGCGGGTGTAGTTGATCAGCCACCACATGCCGACGGCCACCACGATACCGGCGGCGATGAACAGCAGGCGGCTGACCGGATACATCAAGCCCGGCAGCACCTGCACGAAGCTCGAATACCACTCAGGCGTAGGCATGGCCGGTGGGCTGCGGCCGAACAGCACGGTCAGCAGCTCGTTGGTGAAGAACACCACAGCCAGGGTCGCCAGCACCTGGTCGAGGTGGTCGCGCTGGTACAGCCTGCGCATGATCGAGGTTTCGATCAGCGCGCCGTAGCAGGCGGCGCCCAGCAGGGCCGCGAGCCCGCCGAGCCAGAACGAGCCGGTGCTCATGGCGGTGTAGGCGGCGCAGAAGGCGCCGACCATGTAGAAGGCGCCATGGGCCAGGTTGATGACCCCCATGATGCCGAAGATCAGGGTCAGCCCCGAAGCCAGCAGGAACAGCAAGGCGCTGTACTGCAAGCCGTTGAGAATCTGTTCGAGCAATAGCATTTGGCGTTCCTCATGCAAACGCCCCGCAGCAGGCTACGGGGCGGCCAGCTTCAGCAGCGGTTTACAGCTTGCACTGCGCCGCGTAGCTGTCCACGTGGTGAGTGGCCAGGGTCTTGATCGGCACCTGCACCAGCTTGCCGCTGGCGTCGGCCTGCACTTGCAGCAGGTACCAGTCGATCACCGGGTGCTGGTTCTGGGCGAAGCTGAAGTCACCGCGAATGGAGTCGAACTTGACCTGCTTCATGGCAGTGCGGAACGCCTGGGTGTCCTTCAGGTCGCCCTGGGTGGTCTTCAGCGCCGCGCCGATCAGGCGGGCGGTGTCGTAGGTCTGGGCGGCATACACCGTGGGGGCGCGGTTGTACTTCTCGGTGAACGCCTTGACGAAGGCCTGGTTGGCCGGGTTGGTCGACTGCGGGTTCCACAGGGTGACGATGTTGGTACCCTTGGCCACCTCACCCGTGGCCGCCAGCATGCGCTCGTCCATCGAGAACACCGGCACCACCATCGGGATCTTCGCCGACAGGCCAGAGCTGCCGTACTGCTTGGCGAAGTTGATGCCGCCACCGCCTGGGTGGAACTGGAAGATCGCATCGGGGGCCAGCGAGCGGATACGCGCCAGTTCCACCGAGAAGTCCAGCTGGTTGAGCTTGGTGTAGATCTCGGTCACTTCGCCCTTGAAGGTGCGCTTGAAGCCCGCCAAGGCATCGCGGCCGCCTTGGTAGTTGGGCGCCAGGATGACCATTTTCTTGTAGCCCAGCTCGTTGGCCGCGACGCCCGCCATCTCGTGGATGGTGTCGTTCTGGTAGGAGCCGACGAAGTAGTTGGCCATGCACTTTTCACCGGCCAGGGTCGACGGCGCGGTGTTGATGCTGACGTAGAAGCCGTCCTTGGTCGCGGTATTGATCACCGCCGCCAGCACGTTGGAGAAGATCACCCCGGTGTACAACGAAATGCCATCCAGGCTCATGCGGTCGGCGATCTGCTTGGCCTTGGCCGGTTGCAGCGCGTCGTCCTCGACGATCAGTTGCACGGGTACGCCACCGAGCTTGCCACCTTCCTGGTCGATCGCCAGCTGGAAGCCGTCGCGCGAATCCTCGCCCAAATAACCGGCTGGGGTGGACAAGGTGGTGATGAAGCCGATCCGGACAGGTTCCACAGCCTGTGCGGCGGTAACCGCACAGAGCGAAGTTGCCAGACATGCACGCAATATCAGGTTTTTCATGATGCGGCCTTTGCTGTTATTCGAAGAGGGCAGCGTTTCAATGCTCGGGCGGGCCGAGGTGTTGTTGTTATAGGTTCAGCTATTGCTTTCGGTGAACTTCTCCAGGTACAGGCGGCTATGGTCCAGGCCATGCTCGCTGCGCCAGGTCTTGATCGACTCGACCATCGGCGGCGGGCCGCACAGGTACACATCGAAGGGCTGGTCGCGCAGTGCCGCCACGTCCAGATGCTCGGCAATATAGCCCGCCTTGCCTGGCCAGTCGCCATCGGGTTCGCTGACTACCGGGGTGAAGGTGAAACCGGGAATGCGCTGGGCATAGGCTTCAATACGCGCCAGCTCGCACAGGTCGGCGGCGTTACGCACGCCGTAGTACAGGTGCACCGGGTGGCCGCAGCCGCCCTGCTCGGCGATCTGGTCGAGCATGCCGAGGAAGGCCGACAGCCCGGTGCCGCCCGCGACCATCAACAGCGGGCGGTCGACGTGACGCAGGTAGAACGCGCCCAGCGGCGCTTCCATGTCGATCAAATCGCCTACCTGGCAGCGTTCGCGTACGTAGTCGCTCATCACGCCGCTGGGCAGCAGGCGAATCAGGAACTGCAACTGGCTGCTGCCCGGTGCGCAGGCGAACGAGTACGAGCGACGGTGCTCGGTGCCCGGCACCTTAAGGCGAGCGTACTGGCCGGGCAGGTAGTCCAGCGCGGCACCCGCGGCGCCGGTTTCCACATGCACGATGGCGGTGGTCGGCGATACCTGCTGCACCTGGCTTACAGTGCCTTGCAGGCTGGCCGGGCCAGTGTTGGCGCACAGCGTGGAGTCGAAGTCGAAGTAGAACGCAGCATCCGATTGCACGCGGGTCTGGCAGGTCAGCACTTTGCGTTCGGCCAGGTCCTGGGCCGACAGCGCCTCGTCATCCACGTATTCCTGGGTGTACTGCCCAGACTCGCAGCGCCCCTGGCAGGTGGCACAGACGCCTTCGCGACAGTCCAGCGGGATCTTGATGCCGCTGCGCAACGCTGCGTCCAGCAGGATCTCGTTGCTCTGCACCTGGCAGAACAGCGTCTTGCCGTCGGCAAAACTGAAGGCGACTTTGTACGTCATAAGGCAGGTTCCGCAGGGATCAGAGGTGGTAGAAGTCGAGCACGGAGTTGATCTGGTCGTTGAGCAGCACCACGTGCTTGCGCGCGATCAGCCAGCTCTCGCCGTGCGGGCGCAGGCGGTAGGTAGCCAGCCCGAAGAACTGGTCGGCGGTCTGCATGCGGTAGAACAAGGTGTGCCAGTTCACCCGCACTTCCAATTCATCGCCGTCCAGTTGCGCGATGCGCACGTTGTTCAGCAGGTGCACGGTGCGCGGCATCGGGATGGTCGAGGCGGCCTTGCCGGTGCGAATGCGGAACACGCGGTCTTCCAGGCCGCCACGGTTGGCGTAGTAGATCAGCGACATGCCTTTCTTCGGGTCGGTGGTGTAGACGTGCTCCGAATCCCATTGCGGCAGGTGGAACTCGCTGTCCTCGCTGAACATCGCAAGGTAGGCGTCCCAGTCCTGGGCATCGCAGGCCTCGGCGTTGCGGTAGAGGAATTGCTCGACGCGGTATTGCAGTTGCGCATTCATGGTCACACTTCCTTGAGCTTGAGCAGCTGCTGCTCGTCGTTGGCCTTGCGGGCCAGGCCTTCGAGCAGGAAGCGCTGCCAGTTGGCGTGCTGGTTGACGTACAGGCCTTCGTGGGTGAATTCGGCGCCGGTCATGGCGGGGTGGATGCCGATGGTTTCGCTGTTGCGCGTGGCGCCTTCGATCCACTTGCCCTCGCCACGGGAGATGTCGCTCCAGCGCTCAAGGCGGGCCTGGAAGCCGCGCTGGGCTTCGCGGAACTCCACCAGGTCGTCTGGGGTGCCCATGCCGGAAACGTTGAAGAAGTCTTCGAACTGGCGAATGCGGTTTTCGCGGTCGGCGTCGGACTCGCCCACCACGCCCAGGCAGAAGCTGTTGATCTCGGTCTTGTTCCAGGCCACAGGGCGGATGATGCGCAGCTGCGAGCTGATCTGGTCGAGGAAGAACATGCTCGGGTAGATGTTCAGGTTGCGCAGGCGGTGCATCATCCACTCGGCCTTGCCCTGGCCGTGTTCTTCGACCAGGCGCGGCATGATGCTGGCGTAACCGGGGCGCACCGCCGGGTTGGGCATGTCGCTGAACAGCACGCTGTGGCCGTTGTGGAAGGCGAACCAGCCGTCGTCGGTTTCCTTGTCGCCGGCGCCGAGCTTGCTGTAGTCCAGGGTGTCGCTGGAGGCCAGGCCTTTCTCGGCGTTGACCTGCTGGCGGTGCTGCACGGTGGCCACGTAGTTGTAGTGCACGGTGCTGACGTGGTAACCGTCCAGGCCGTTTTCGTTCTGCAACTTCCAGTTGCCGTCGTAGGTGTAGGAACTCTTGCCGGGCAGTACTTCGAGCTGGCCGGTGGGCGACTGCGCCACCATCATGTCGAAGAACACCTTGGCGTCACCCAGGAAGTCTTCCAGGGTGTCGCTGCCAGCCACATCGAGGCTTACGAACACGAAGCCCTTGTAGCTCTCAATGCGGGCCTTCTTCAGGCCACGAGTGGCCTTGTCGAAGCCTTCGGGATATTCGCCCGGCGCTTTTACCTTCACCAGGCGCCCGTCGCTCTTGTAGCACCAGGCGTGGAACGGGCAGGTGAAGGTGGACTGGTTGCCTTTGCCGACCCGGGTCAGGGTAGTGCCGCGGTGCTGGCAGGCGTTGATCAGCGCGTTGAGCTTGCCTTCGCCATCACGGGTGATGATCAGCGGCTGGCGCCCGGCGCGCATGGTCATGAAGTCGTGGTTGTTGGCGATCTCGCTTTCGTGGCAGGCGTAGATCCAGTTCTTCTCGAAAATCAGCTCCATTTCCAGGTCGAACAGGGCAGGCTCGGTGAACATGTCACGGGCGATGCGGTAGACGCCATCGGCCGGGCGAAAGTCCAGGCAACTTTCAATGAAGTGTTTCCACTGTTCGACGCTTCTCGCTTGATGCATGGGGGTAGTCCTCGGCCATCGGGCTCATTCATGCATCCATTAAATGAGTTGCCGTCGCGCAGGGTCTATCCGCTTAGTGGGTGAATACCATCCAGAAAATCGGCGGCATTTTTCCGAATATTTTCCAACCCCGCGCAAACCGGGATATCCCCCGATTCCGGTGCTGAGCAAATGGCTATTTGTCCTTAAGTAACGGGATAGCCGCTGGCGCAGGCATACCGCTTAATTCCCCCAGACACCGACAGAGTGTTCGTTGCATTGGTGACACGACTGCCCTCTTGCATAGCGGCATCAAAGCCGTCCAATTAAAAATGCCGCGCTGCACGCGGCCTGGGGAAGAACGATATGTTGCAAAGAACGTGGTGGGTCCGGGGCGTATTGACTGCGGGTGTATGTGCGCCATTGTTGGCGCAAGCCGACATCGTCGACGACAGCAGCCTGGCGCTGGGCATGCGCAACTTCTACATCGACCGCGACTTCAAGAATGACAACCCGGCGCGCTCGCGGGTGGGCAGCTGGACCCAGGGCTTCGACCTGCGCTTCGCCTCGGGCTACACCGAGGGCCCGCTACAGTTCGGCGTGGACGCCAATGTGCAATACGCCCTGCGCCTGGATGGCGGCGGCGGGCGCGGTGACGACACGATCATCCCCTACAGCGTCAGCAGCCAGAGCCAGCCACACGACTACGGGCGTGGCGGGCTGACCTTCAAGATGCGCTACTCCAAGACCGAGCTGAAAGTGGGCGAGCTGCGGCCGATCCTGCCGGTGGTGGTGATCGACGACTCGCGTCAGCTGATCACCACTTACCGCGGCGGCCTGCTGGAGTCCAAGGAAATCGACGGCCTCACCCTGCACGCCGGGCGGCTCACCGAGTTCGGCGCACGTAACTCGAGCAACTACGAAAAGATGTACCTGCAAACCGGCTCCGGCGTGGTGCGCGGTAGTGATGCCTTGAACCTGGCTGGCGGCAGCTATGCGTTCAACAAGGCCTTCACCGGCAGCTACTACTACGCGCAGCTGGAAGATATCTACAAACAGCATTACCTGGGCCTGACCCACCTGGCGGACCTCGGCGGCGGCTACGGGCTGAAGACCGACCTGCGCTACTTCAACAACAACGAGGACGGCGATGCGCTGTATGGCGAGATCGACAACCAGTCCTACGGCCTCATGACCATCCTGCGCAAAGGCTCGCATGGCTTTGGCGTGGGCTACCAGCGCATGCTCGGCGACAGCAACTTCCCCACCCTGGGCGGCTATGTGCCGCAGCCGTTCCTGGTGAACTGGTCGCGCGTGGCGTTCATCAAGCCCAACGAGAAATCCTGGCAGGCGCGTTACGACTACGACTTCGCCGGCATGGGCATTCCGGGCCTTAAATTCATGACCCGCTACCTGCACGGCACTTCGGTGAAACGCGCGGGCGACTTGAGCGAAGCGGCGGAAAGCGAGCGCAACCTGGTGCTTTCCTATGTGGTGCAAAGTGGCCCCTTGCAGGGCCTGGGTTTCGAGGCGGGTAATGTCGTGGCGAAGTTCAGCCACGGTAACGACTGGGTCGAGAATCGGCTTATTACCACCTACACCTGGAAATTTTGGTAACGGTCTGCCCTGAAATAGAACGCCACCCTGCGCCCAATTGAATCGGCCCAGGGTGGCTTATTGGATCCAGACATATTCGGTATTAGATATAAACCTGTTGGATATCCAGTTAGTCCGTCATTGCTAGCCAAAAATTCTGGATATGCCTGACCGGTACGATGTCGGGCATAGGCTTTGCTTACCTAACGTGCATAAACGCCGATAGAGCGTGTCGATATCCATAGCCGTGGGTGCACTGTCATGAACCAACCCAGCATTGTGCAAATAAAAGATATTCGAATAGATCGCTACGATCTCGCCGGTGCAAGGGACTGGATGGCCGGCATCTGTGGCCCACACGAGTTGCAGACACGCCAGCCGAACCGCATTCATTTCCACCACAGCGCCAATGTCTTCAAATCCATGTCCACCACCCTGGGGCGCATGGAATATGGAACCGACGTGACCATCGGCGTGGAAGATGCCGAACACCTCAATTGCTACAGCCTCAGCCTGCCGATCCGTGGCGAGCAGGAGCTGCTCAAGAACGGCAAGCGCCTGAATTCCGACCGCGACCAAGGGCTGATCGTCACCCCCTACGAAACCCAGACCCTGAGCATGACCGGCGACTGCCAGAAGGTCTCGGTGGTGATTACCCGCATGGCCATGCGCCAAACCCTCGAATCGATGCTGCAGCGCCCCCTGGACATGCCGCTGGTGTTCGAACCGCTCATGGATGCGGTGGACGGCGCCTCGGCTTCCTGGTGGCGCATGGCGCGCTACTACGTGGATGAACTGGAGCGCGGCCATGGCCTGTTCGAGCACGTGTCGTTCACCCGCGACGTGGAAACCGCGCTGATCAAGGGCCTGATTCTCTCGCAGCCAAACAACTACAGCGCCGAGCTGCGCGAGCAGATGGGCAGCAAGCTGCCGTACTACCTGGTGCGCGCCAAGAACTACATCGAGGCCAATGCCCGCGAGGAAATGCACCTGGAAGACATCGAGCACGCGGCGGGTGTCTCGCGCTTCAAGCTGTTCGAAGGTTTTCGCAAGCACTTCGGCCTCTCGCCCATGGCCTACCTGAAGAAGTACCGGCTCGGCGCCGTGCGCCAGGAAATTCTCGAAGACGCCTCGGTGCGCAATATTTCGGTGATCGCCATGGGCTGGGGCTTCTCGCACCTGGGGCGCTTCGCCAGCGAGTACCGCAAGCTGTTCGACGAGGCCCCCAGCGCCACCTTGCAGCGCAACGAAGCCCGCCGCAACCGGACGCTGTGAGATGGGCAGCCTGCACAGCACGAGCGCCAACCGCCTCGGCCTGGACCTGTCTGCGCTGATCAGCCAGCCGGGGTTCAACAGCTGCTCGTCCCAGGCCGTGCAGCAGCGCCTGGGCGAAGCGTTGGTGGCCCATGAGCTGGAATGGCCTGACGGGCGAGTGGACGTGACCTTGCACCGTGGCCAGGTCGCCAGTTGCGAGTTGTATGCGCTGCGCTACGGCGGCCAGGTAGAGATTCGCCCGCAGCCCTTCGAAGATTTCGTGCTGGTGCAAATGCCGTTGCACGGCAACGCCACCTTGCAGTGCGATGGCATCAGCCACTGCGTCAGCCCCGGCGATGCGGCCGTGCTGGCGCCTCGCGAGAGTGCGCGGGTGCTGTGGGAAGCTGGTTGCGAGCAGCTGATCCTCAAGCTGCCCCGGTCCTTGATCGAGAGCAGCCAGGCGCAGATGCAGCAGAACGTGGGGTTACCGGCCTTGAGCCGCCTGCAACGGCCACTGGCGGTGCGCTGGCTACGCCTGGTCAGCGAATTGCTCGAGCACTTGCCCCAAGGCATGCAAGCGCAGCCGCTCTCGCCCTGGCTTCAGCACCTGGAACAGAGCTTGCCGCTGTTCCTACTCAGCCATTGCTCGACCGAACCACAGGCCTGCAACGACCTGCGCCAGCCGCCACGTCACCTCGAGCGCATAGAAGCCTGCATGCGCGCCAACCTGAACCAGAGCATCAGCCTGCCGCAACTGGCCAGCGAGGCGGGGGTGAGCATCCGCAGCCTCAACACCCTGTGCCAGCGCGAATACGCACAAAGCCCGATGGACCGCCTGCGCAGCCTGCGCCTGGAGGCGGCGCGGGACTATTTGCTGGGCAACCCCAGTGCCAGTGTCACGGAGGTGGCGTTGGAGTATGGCTTTGCCCACACCGGACGATTCTCGGCCTACTACCGGCAGCGTTTCGGCGAATTGCCGCGGCAGACGCGCGGTTAGCGCGACACACCGCTGAGGCAGCTCCGCAGCCCCAATACAACCAGTAATCCAAGGCTTTTCATCTTGTGTCTGATGACACAATCCCGAATACAAGAAACACTGAAGAAATCTTGCAAAACCACTAGGCAATGCCTAACCTTGCGCCCAACACACCCGCCATGCCTATGGTTACCTCGGTAGCTACGCACAAATTGAGCGGGTTTTTTTTGCCCGGCCGATTTCAGCATGAAGTGCTTCAGCAAACCCGCCATCGATACTGCCGAACAGATGAGCCTGCTTAAATCGCGTGGGCTGATCGTCAAAGATGAAGAAAAAGCGCGCTGCTTCCTGGAAGCGGTCAGTTTCTTTCGACTTACACCCTACATGCGCCCGTTTCAGGTACCTGAGGACATGGCACACGCCTTCGTTCCGGGAACAACCCTGCTGGAACTCACTCGTCTTTATGAGTTCGACAGGCGTCTGCGTCTGTTGGTAATAGATGCGATAGAACGTATCGAGGTTGCCGCTCGCGCTTCAGTAAGTAATCACATGGGGCCGACCTATGGCGCCCACTGGTATCTCGAGCGCACGATGTTTCAAACCGATTACCGTCATCAGGAGCTGCTCGACGGAATTCGCGCCAAACAATCAAAGGCCTGCCAAGACCATGCTCGAGAATGCCAGCGGATAGAGCGCTCCATGGCTCCCGCGCCGCGCAAGGCACTGCTCAAGGGTATGCGCGCCAAAGAAAGCTACGCCCGCCACTATACCTTGAGCTACAACTCGCCTGACCTGATGCCAGCGTGGGCCGCGATGGAGGAAATCACGCTGGGTGATCTCTCCCACCTTTTCAAAGGTCTTGCACGAGATGCAGACCGCAAGGCGATTGCTCGACGCCTCGGCTTGCCCGGGCCGTTGATGCAATCTTGGCTTCATACCTTGACCACTATCCGGAATATCTGCGCTCATCACGCACGCCTTTGGAACCGGGAGCTGGGCATTCGTCCAGAGCTCCCGAGAAATGTCACGTTCTCTTGGCCTCTCCACTTGCAACAGTCTGGGCCTCACGCACGCATGTTTACCGTGTTTTGCATGCTCAACCTATTAATGCGCCAAGTTAGCCCGCACACGAGCTGGGATAAACGTCTGCACGAGTTACTTGCCACTTTTCCAGAGATCCGCTTGGAGGCAATGGGTTTCCCACGTGATTGGCAACACGACCCGTTCTGGATGACGTCAGATTAATCGTCCTCCAAGCTGCAAAGACTAGGTTCTGTACGAAAAGAGGTGTCGCAAACAACGCATGGAACAAGCCAGCGAGACCATGGCGGCATAGCTTTTTCGTGAGTTTGTCATGGCCGAGACTTCGAAGGCATAGCCCCAGCCGTGGTTGGGCTAGCCCTGAAACACCCTATCTAGAGCCATCCTGCGCCCTATCAATAGCGTCGATGGTCACCATTAGCCTTATGAACTTCTCTATTAAGTTACTAAGAGTAGCATTGCCCTCGTACCCACTTTCCAGCGTCCCACGAGGAGCACCAAATAATGAAACGCCAACTGCTGCTGAGCCTGAGTCTGTCCATCCTGGCTGCCAATGCCTTCGCCCTGCCAGCCAACGATCAACAAGCACGCTCCAGCGCTACGGCGATCTCCCAGTCGCTGAACACGTTGGCCGAAGGTGGTTCG
>NZ_JBNNVR010000015.1:0-48074 GCF_050280645.1 Pseudomonas sp. NPDC089554 | reverse complement strand
GTTCGGATCGTCTGATCGAGCGCAACAACCGCGTCGCCGAAGGTGGTTCGGATCGCCTGATCGAACGTAACAACCGCGTTGCCGAAGGTGGCTCGGATCGCCTGATCGAGCGCAACAACCGCGTCGCCGAAGGTGGTTCGGATCGTCTGATCGAGCGCAACAACCGCGTCGCCGAAGGTGGTTCGGATCGCCTGATCGAACGTAACAACCGCGTTGCCGAAGGTGGCTCGGATCGTCTGATCGAGCGCAACAACCGCGTTGCCGAAGGTGGTTCCGACCGTCTGATCGAGCGCAACAACCGCGTTGCCGAAGGTGGTTCCGACCGTCTGATCGAACGTAACAACCGCGTTGCCGAAGGCGGTGCAGAACGTCTGCAAGAGCGCAACAACCGTGTTGCCGACAGCGGTGCCGAAGTACTGAATCAGCGCAGCGTCGCCGAAGGTGGCTCGGATCGTCTGGTCGAACTCAGCCGTGTGAGCTAACCCTTATGGCTGAAACCGACAACTTGACCTACCAAGCGTGTTCCCCTCCAAAGCCCGGTCCATTGACCGGGCTTCGTTTTTCCAGGCTGTGTAGAAAGTCGTGCATGACCAAGTATCAAGGCTTTTCGTACAGAGCTTGATCAGCCCATCCACTGCCCTGTTCATTTGAATGCCCCTCCCGCAAGCCGCCCGAATGGTGTTAGCGTTGCCGCCTTCCCGTTTCCTACAAACGGGCACCCTCTTTCAACACCTTGCGAAGGAATGCGCATGCTTTTGAAGAAGCTCTCCGCCACCACCCTCATGCTCGCCAGCCTGGCGCTGGTCACCGGCCACGCCCAAGCCAACCTCTCCACCGAACAATCCGCCGCCATCCTCAAGGCCTACGACGGCAGCAACCCCGCCGACTTCAAGCAGTTCCTCGACAAACTTGCCAGCAGCGACCTGGCCAAGCCCTATGCGCTGGGCGCCACCGTCAAGGCCTACCTGGCCGGCAAGCCGCTCAGCGCCGAGCAGCAGAACGAAATCAACCGCCTGCTGGGCCTGTACACCCGCATCAAGTACGCCAAGGCCGCCACCCAGACCCTGCGCGAACTGGTGGAAATTCCCACCTTCCGCGTCGACGGCCTGGCCCAGCACGACAACCCCGAGTTCCACAAGGTTGCCGCCAAGATCGAGACCCTGGCCAAGGACTTCGGCCTGCAGTTCCGCAACATCGACAACCGCGTGTACGAAATCACCCTAGGCGAAGGCAAGGAAGTGGTCGGCATCCACGCCCATGCCGACGTAGTGCCGGTGAACCCGGACAACTGGAAGCTCGAGGACGGCACGCGCCTCGACCCATTCAAGGTCACCCTGGTGGGCGACCGCATGTACGGCCGCGGCACCGAGGACGACAAGAACGGTATCGTCGTGGCGATGTACGCGATGAAAGTGGCCAAGGACGAGAAGCTGCCGCTGGCCCGCCAGTTCAAGCTGCTGATCGACACCACCGAGGAAACCACCGGCGACGCCATTCCCTACTACTTCGCCCGCAACCCCACACCGGCCTACAACCTGGCGCTGGACGGCGGCTACCCGGTGGTGATCGCCGAGAAAGGCTACGGCACCGTGATGGCCAGCTTCAGCCGCCGCCCCGCCACCGGCAAGGGCGCGGAAGTGGTGAACCTGACCGGCGGCCTTGCCACCAACCAGATCCCCACCACCTCGGTGGCGACCCTGGTCGGCGACAACCCGGCAGACCTGGCCAAGCGCCTGGAAAAGGCTGGCGCCGAATACGCCAAGGCCAATGGCGGCAACTTCACGGTCGATGCCAAAGTGTCCGGCAAACAGGTGTTGCTGACCGTCACCGGCGTCTCGGCGCACTCCTCCGAGCCCGAATCGGGGGTCAACCCGGTGGCGCGCATGCTGGTGTTGCTCAACGGCCTGGGCCAGCAGGTGCCGCTCAAGCACAACCATATCACCGACGCCGCCCGCTACGCCGCCGACAACTGGGGCCTGGACTACCTCGGCAACACGCTGGGCATCGGTTTCAAGGACGACTTCATGGGGCCGCTGACCGCCTCGCTGACCTACGTGAACCTCGACCAGAAAACACTGAAGCTTGCAGTTAACCTGCGCATTCCGAAAGGCAAGCCGGTCGCCACGATCAAGGACGAGCTGGCGGAAAAGCTCGGCAACTGGGCACGCAGCAGCCACACCTCGGTCGCCCTCGACTACACCCTGGACGAACCGATGTACCGCAATCCGGAAGGTGAGTGGGTCAAGGCACTGCTCGACGTGGCCACCGAAAACCTCGGCCTGCCCCACGCGTTCGACAGCTCCGCCGGCGCCACCTCGGTGCACGATCTGCCCAACGGCGTGCAGTTCGGCCTGGCGATGCCGGGGGTGAAGTACAGCGGGCACAACGACAACGAGTTCAAGACCGTGGAGCAGTTCATGCTGGATTTGCAGATCATCAGCGAGATGGTTGCGCGGATTGGGCAGATGCCCAAGCTCTAACCACTCTCAAGAACGGCGCAGTAACTGTAGGAGCGGGCTAGCCCGCGAACACCGGCAGAGCCGGTGCCATGCACCACGTGGCCATTTTCGCGGGCAAGCCCGCTCCTACAGAGACCTCACCGAACCTGAAGGCTTGACGCTTCGGGCAAATGACGTTTCTCAATAACCACTATGCCGTTTCTTGAATTGTCGTGCGGGACGCCGTGGCGGATGCTTTAGTTACTTTCAAAACAAGATTCGCCACCTACCGAGGCCTGTATGAAGAACGTCGAACAACTGCTCAAATGCAAAAATGCCCTGCACCAGACTGTCCACACCATCGGCCCGGATGACTCGGTACTCGATGCGCTGAAGCTGCTGGCAGAAAAGAACATCGGTGCACTGCCGGTCGTGGAAAACGGCCAAGTGGTCGGCATCGTCAGCGAACGCGACTACGCCCGCAAGCTGGTGCTCAAGGGCCGCTCGTCGGCAGCGACGCCGGTACGCGAGATCATGAGCGAGCCGGTAGTTACCGTCGGGCTGAAGGAGAATCTGGACTACTGCATGAAAGAAATGACCGACAAGCACCTTCGCCACCTGCCCGTGGTGGAAAACGGGCAGCTGCTCGGCCTGCTGTCGATCGGCGACCTGGTCAAGGAAACCATCTCTGAACAGGCCAACCTGATCCAGCAGCTGGAGCAGTACATTCGCGGCGAGTGAACACCCTCAGTGGTAGGCGCGCTCCAGTTCGTCCAGCTGATGGTCGAAACTGCGCAGCCGCGCGGACCAGGTGTACACCAGCACTTCCAGGTCCCGATTGAGCACGGCGGTATTGCCGCCGTCGCGCCCTTGCGGGTCGCACAGGTCCAGCTGGTAGCGCTCACGGGCCATGGCGGTGGCTACGCTGGACAGGTCGCGGGCATTGGCCAACCAGTGGTGGTGATGGTCATGCACCTCGCGGTCGAGCTCCCGGCATTGCAGCTTCAGCGCATCCAGGCATTGCTCCAGCGGCGTGCCCTTGAGCTCGCCCATAACTTCCTCGAAGGTCCGCCCCGAGTGCCAGTAGCTGCCCCAGAAGTAGCGATCGAACACCGTCTCGACCCGGCGCAAGGCAACCTTGGTATTCCAGATGGTCACCAACGTTCGGCCCTGGGCCACTTCGCGTTTGTTCAGGTGCAACTGCTCCCAGGCGATCCACGCCAGGCCGCAGAGCGCCACCGCCGCGGTGACCGCAGCGGCGGCATACAGGAACTGCACCGCCTGGTTCATCTGGTGGGTGTGTCGGATACCGTAGAAGTAACCGGCAGTCAGGGTGCCCAGGATCGTCACGGTGCACCAGAAGCCTGGTGCGTAGGGATCTTTCATCGCGCTATCCCCTTTTTGTTTTCCTGAGCATAGCAACGGTCAAATCACCCAACAGGTGCCGCTCGGCGCTTTATTTTCTCGGGCGACGCAAGGCCTCGTTGAGTTGGTCGAACGGCACGGCCCAGTCGGCGTCCTGGTTGACGCTTTCCTTGAGAAACGCGCGCTGGGCATCCGACCAGAACGGCGCATCGACCAGCTTGATCTCGTTCTTCAACGGCGAGTGGGAGGCGATGAACTGGTCGATGCTCACGGCATCGTCCGGCAGGCCCAGTTGCTTGAACAGTTCTGCGAACGGATGGATAGGCGCTTCCATGTTTGCTCCTCGGTGGTTAGCCAGGTGGCTTGCCTGTGGATAGACAGCGCCCAGGCCGCAACGACTCGCTCGGGATTTCAGAGCGGCGCGCGACGCAAGGTCGCGAGGAAGGCCGCCGCACCGAGGAACAGCCCGGCGAAGGTGCGGTTCAGGCGCTTCTGCTGCCGGGGTGTGCGCAGCATGCGCAACACCCGCGAGGCCAGCCCGGTGTAGCCGGCCATCACCAGCATGTCGACGCCGATCATGGTCGCGGTGATCGCCAGGTACTGCGCCAGCAGCGGCTGGTGCGGGTCGATGAATTGCGGCAGCACCGCCAGCATGAACACCAGCGCCTTGGGGTTGCTGACATTCACCAAAAAGCCCCGGAACACCAGGCTCAGCGGTTTGCCGATGGGGCGCACGGCGGCGTTGTCGCTCATGTCCATCGGCAGCGCGCGCCATTGACGGTACGCCAGGTACACGAGGTAGGCCACACCAAACCACTTGATGACCTGGAAGGCCGTGGACGAGGCGGCAAGGATGGCACCGACACCCGCAGCGATGATGGCGATTTGCACGATCAGCCCCAGTTGCAGGCCCAGGGCGTTCCAGTAGCCACGCCAGAACCCGTACTGCAGCCCGCTGGACATCGAAGCAATGGCCCCGGCCCCCGGCGACAGGCTGATGACCCAGCACGCGGCAAAGAAGGTCAACCAGGTTTCCATCGACATCACACACCTCACTCGAGCAAATGTTGCAAAAGGTTAAGCTACGGCGTGCCTCGGCGATTGGCAATCGCCAAACCGCGTCAGGCCTTGGAAAGGCGGCTGAGAATGCGGTCCAGGGCATTGGCGAAGGCTTGTTTCTCGCGCTCGCCATAGGGCGCCTGGCCACCGCCGACTTGGCCCTGCTCGCGCAGTTCGGTGAACAGGTTGCGCACCGCCAGGCGCTCGCCCATGTTGCGCTCGTCGAACTCGCGGCCACGTGGGTCGAGCGCGGCCACGCCCTTCTTGACCAGCCGATCGGCCAAGGGCACGTCGCTACAGATCACCAACTCGCCAGGCACGGCGTGCTCGACCAAGTAGTCGTCGGCCGCGTCCGGGCCGCTGGGCACCACGATCAGGCGCACCACGGCAAACGCCGGCTTGATCTGCGACTGGCCGGCCACCAGCACCACCTCGAACTTACGTTTGAGGGCGAACTTGACGATCAGGTCCTTGGCCGCCTTGGGGCAGGCGTCGGCATCGATCCATACACGCATTTTGGCTGTTTCCGTGATTCTGAATTTGCATAGTGTCGGCTGCGGCCTCTTCGCGGGCAAGCCACCGCTGATATCAGCCCGCCGCCGCCCGCCGCTTCTCGGCCAGCCACGAACGCCCGTACAGCATCACAATCGCCAGCAAGGCCAACGCCTGTGCACCCAGCGAATAGGCATCGGCATGAATCCCCAGCCAGTCGAACTCGAAGAACGCCACCGGCCGTGTGCCCAGCACACCCGCCTCTTGCAGGGCCTTCACGCCATGCCCGGCGAACACCACCGACAGCGCGCACAGCAGCGCGGCGTTGATGCTGAAGAACAGCGCCAGCGGCAACCTGGCCGAACCCCGCAGGATCACCCAGGCCAGGCCCACCAGCAGCACCAGCGCCGTGGCGCCACCTGCCAGCACCGCCTGGTGCCCGGCAGGGCCTGCCTGGAGCCAGAGAGTTTCGTAGAACAGGATCACCTCGAACAATTCGCGGTACACCGAGAAGAACGCCAGCGTGGCGAAGCCGAAACGCCCGCCGCCGCTGAGCAGGCTGGTCTTGATGTAGCCCTGCCAGGCAGTGGCGTGGCGCCGGTCGTGCATCCACACGCCCAGCCACAGCACCATCACCGCCGCGAACAGCGCCGTGCAGCCTTCGAGCAATTCGCGCTGGGCGCCGCCGACATTGATCACATAGGCCGCCAGTGCCCAGGTGGCGAAGCCCGCCACCAATGCCAGGCCCCAGCCGATATTGACGCTGCGCACCGCCGACTGCTGCCCGGTGTTGCGCAGGAACGCCAGGATCGCCGCCAGCACCAGGATCGCCTCCAAACCTTCGCGCAGCAGGATCAGCAGCCCGGAGAGGTAGCTCAGCGTCCAGCTCAAACCATCGCCGTCCAGCAACGAGGCGGCCTGATCGAGCTTGCCCTTGGCCTCGGCCAGGCGTTGCGCCGCCTGCTCGGCGGGCAGGCCGTCCTGTAGCGCTTGGCGGTAGGCCATCAGCGACTTCTCGGTGTCCCTGCGCAACTGGGCGTCGATGTTGTCCAGCGAGCTTTCCACCAACTCGAAACCTTCCAGGTAGGCCGCCACGGACAGGTCGTAGGCCTGGTCGTGGTCGCCCTCGCGGTAGGTGGCCAGGCTCTTGTCCAGGGTGCTGGAGGTGTATTCGAGCAACTGCGCCGTGCCGCGCTTGGCCTGCGGCGGCTGGGCACGCTGGGCGCGGAAGGCGGCCAGCGCCTCGGGGCCCGCGTTGACAGCGACTTGGGCGGGGGTTTGCCGAGCCAGGTCGGCGAGGCTCCAGGTGTGCTCGCCCTTGGCCGCCTGCGGGTCGGCAGTGAAGCTAGCGACATAGGCTGCCACGTCCCAGCGCTGGCGCTCGTCGAGCTGGTCGGCGAACGACGGCATTTCGGTGCCTTCGACCCCCAGGCCGATGGAGTTGTACAGGTCGAACAGGCTCAGCTGGTCGAGGCGCGCAATGTTGCGCAGGTTGCTCGGCGCCGGCTCCAGGCCCACCCCGGCGGGGCCGTCACCCGCCCCCGTGTCGCCATGGCAGATGGCGCAGTTCTGCGCATACAGCGAGGCGCCGCGGGCGGGGTCGGGGGTAATGACCGGTGCCTTGCCCACCTCGACGGGGGACTCGGCCAGCGCCAGGGTGCTGCACAGGGCCAGCAGCCAGGCGAACCAGCGGAAACGGGGGGGCATGGGGAGTCTCGGCGCACATACGAAAGTGAACATTGTTCACTTCCACTTCCCGGCGCTCAAGGTAGCCGGGCGGATTTCATGAAAAATTTAGTCACAAATTCTCACCGAAACATTCTGCGCCATCACGATCACGTCAAAATGCCATTATTACGCCACCAACTTTAGTTATAATCCCCGCGTTCTTGCGCCACCCACTCAGGGAAGAAACCACCCATGCTCCCCCGCGCCCTCCCGCTGGCAACCCTGCTCGCCACCTTGCAGCTCACCGGCTGCGCCGCGTTCCGCAGCTACGACAGCGAATTGCAGCAAACCAACCAGCAGCTGGCCGCTGGCAATGTCGACGCCGCGCTGACCCTGCTGGAAAGCAACAACAAGGGCGAGGACAAGGACCTGCTCTACTACTTCGAAAAGGGTGAGCTACTGCGCTCCAAGGGTGACCTCAAGGGCAGCCAGGACGCCTGGCGCGCGGCCGACAGCGTGGTGTTCCAGTGGGAAGAGGCGGTCAAGCTCGACACCGAGAAGTACCTCAGCCAGTTCGGCAGCTACCTGGTCAACGACAAGGTCCGCCGCTACGAAGGCTACGACTACGAAAAGGTCATGCTGACCACGCAGATGGCCCTGAACCTGCTGGCCAACAACGACTTCGACGGCGCCCGCACCGAAATCAGGAAAACCCACGAGCGTGAGGCTGTGATCGCCGAATTGCGTGACAAGGAATACCTCAAGCGCGAGGAAGACGCCGAGAAACAAGGCGTCCAGACCCAGTTCAAGGACCTGCAAGGCTACCCGGTGGCCAGCCTCGACGCCCCTGAAGTGGTCAACCTCAAGAACAGCTACCAGAGCGCCTTCAGCCATTATCTGTCCGGCTTCGTCTACGAGGCCCTGGGCGAAAAAGGCCTGGCCGCGCCGGGCTATCGCATGGCCGCCGAGCTGCGCCCCAACACCCCGCTGCTGGAACAAGCCCTGCTGGACCTGGACAAGAACGCCGCCACCCCCAGCGAAAGCGACGTGCTGATTGTGGTGCAAAGCGGCCTGGCCCCGGCCCGTGATTCAGTACGCATTCCCCTGCCGCTACCCATCGACGGCAACCTGGTGATCACCCCGCTGTCGTTCCCGGTAATGAAGGACGACACTTCCACCGTGCGTTTCAGCGAAGTGCAGCTCAACGACAAGGCCCTGGCCCTGACCCCGCTCAACAGTACCAGCGCCATGTCGCGCCGTGCCCTGCGCGACGACATGCCGGGCATCATCCTGCGCACCAGTGTGCGCGCCATCACCCGTGGCGTGGCGCAGAAGAAAATGAACGAAGTGAACCCCATGGCCGGCCTGGTCATGGGCATCGCCTCGGCCGTGGTCGAAGGCGCCGACACTCGCACCTGGCGCACCCTGCCGGACGAAACCCAAGTAGCCCGCGTGCGACTGGCCCAGGGCGAACACCACCTGAACGTGGGTGGCCGCCAGGTGAACGTGAAGATCGACCGGCCCTACCAGGTCGTCAGCCTGCGCGTGGTCGGCAGCCAAGTGTTCTCTGGCGGCCCGGCCGTCGAACTGCCCGCCCCGGTACAACCGCAACCCCAGGCCATCGCCCTCAAGTAATTGTTCAGGACCCGACCATGCGTAACACCTGCCTCGCCCTGTTCGCAGCCGCCCTGCTGGCCGGCTGCGCCACCCCGCCCCCACCGGCTCCCGGCAGCGCCGCCAGCAAGGTGGTGACCATGGGCCAGCTGGACGACATCGAAGTCGGCCAGATGCGCGTGGCCCGCGAAAACGGTTTTCTCACCGTCAAGGTGGCGCTGAACAACACCAGCCGCAGCAACCAGACCCTGTTCTACCGCTTCGCCTGGCTGGGCAACGAGGGTTTCCCGGTGGCCGATGAGGAAGGCTGGAAAGCCCTGTCGCTGTATGGCAAGCAAGCCAGCACCCTGCCGGCCATCGCCCCGACGCCAAAGGCCACCGACTTCCGCCTCGAAGTCCACACCCGCTGACCCCAGTTTCCGGAGTTTTCCCCCATGTTTGCACGCATCTCCCTCGCAGCCATCGCCATCGCCCTGGTCAGCGGCTGCAGCACCCCGTCGCCCGTGCTGGGCGGCAAGAACATCAGCTACGGCGACGCCAAGGCCGTGGAGCTGGTGACCAACGAATTCGGCTCCACCGACCTGCAGATGATTGCCGAGAGCATGACCCGCTCCCTGGCCCAGTCCGGCGTGCTGCAGGGCCGCCCGGTGGTGCAGGTCTACGACGTGAAGAACAAGACCAGCGAATACATCGACACCCGCGAGATCACCACCTCGATCAAGACCCAGCTGATGAAGACCGGCGTGGCGCGCTTCGCCAGCGACAACACCGACATGCAAAGCCAGACCGACCAGCTCAAACTGCAGAACCAGAGCGGCCTGTACAAGAAGAGCACCGTGGCCAAGACCGGCAACATGATCGCCGCACAGTACCGCCTGGAAGGCTCGATCAGCTCCATCGTCAAGCGCAGCGCCGACTACAAGGACGTGTTCTACAAGTTCAGCCTGCAACTGGTGGACGTGGAAAGCGGCCTGGCCGAGTGGATGGACGAAAAAGAAATCCGCAAGACCACGGAGCGCTAAGCGATGCGAGCATGGATGGCAGTGATGGGCCTGGCCTGCGCCTTCAGCGTGCAGGCCGCCCCCAAGGTGGCGGTAACCGACCTGGCGTACCAGGAGCGGGTGCAGGAATACATCCACATCGTCAGCGCGCAGAGCAGCCACCAGGCCAGCCCTTACAGCGCCAGCGGCCAGGCGAGCTACAACGAGTACGAGAGCGTCACCAGCTACATCGAGCAGGGCGAGCTGCGCAAGTTCGGCGGCGATATCAAGGGGGAGATCCTCAAGGGCGGGATGTTCCAGCTGGTGCAGGGTTCGGCGTACACCGCCGACTCGAAGGAGGATGTCTACGACGTGATCCGCCGCATCAAGAACGGCGCGTTCAAAGGTGCCGACTACGTGCTGTTCGGCACTGTGTCGGACATCGACTTCCAGCGCGACATCAATGCCCTGGACCACACCGACACCTACTCGGCGGTGCTGGGCCTGACCTTGGTGGCGGACTTCAGCCTGATCAACACCCGCACCTACGAGATCACCTCGGCGTTCACCGCCATTGGGGAGGCGCAGGACACCAAGCTGGTGAAGAGCCAGGATGCGCGTGTAACCCTCAACCGCCCACGTGTAGTACGTGAGGTGTCGAAGGCGCTGGGCATGGACGTGGCGCAGCAGCTGGCCGAGCAGCTTGGCGGCTTGGTGCCAGGGCAGCCTGGGCGGGCGCAGGGGCAAAGCAATTTGCCGCCGGATGAACCGGCGAAGATCTTGCGCTGAGAAATGTGCGAACGCCCGGTGATGAAACACCGGGCGTTTTGTTTTGGTCTTCGCAGTGCAGCAACTGGCCTATTCGCGGGCAAGCCCCCTCCTACAGGAATTGCGCAATATCTGTAGGAGCGGGCTTGCCCGCGAACCTGGGCGCAGCCCTGGCCATACAATGCAGTAGCTCCATCTTGGGTAACCGTGTTCATTTGAACAGCAAACGCATTCCATACACTCAGAGCTTAAACAATAACGTTATGATTTAAGACGTGCCGACACTAAGCCGCTATTAATCATGGGGCATATACCGAGCTGGACCGACGAAGGCCCGGAAAACGTTGAGATTGTTGACTATCACTGAGGTACATCATGTTCAAGAACGGCATGCGTCCCGTACATCCTGGCGAAATCCTGCGTGAGGACTTCCAGCGCGAAATGGGCTTTAGCGCTGCGGCCTTGGCCCGTGCGCTCGGCGTTTCTACCCCCACGGTGAACAACATCCTGCTTGAGCGCGGCGGGGTTTCTGCCGACATGGCGCTGCGCCTTGCTGCCTGCTTGGGCACCACCGCCGAGTTCTGGCTGAACCTGCAAACGGCCTTTGAGCTGCGCAAGGCCGAACTGGAGCATGGCGACGAAATCATCGGAACCGTACAGCGCCTGGTCGCCTGAGCGAAGTCAGGTCACTCCAGGCGCTTTTGCGCCAGCGGCTCACCGCTGTCGGTTCATCCCCATTTCCAGATCATTGATCAGCGCCTTGGCCATGGCGCTGAGCACCCGCGCCGCACTGCCTGCTTGCAGGTCACCTTCCATCTCGGCCTCGGTGGTCAGGTGACGGATGCAGCCCAACAGTATCGAGAGTTCGTCCAACGTGCGGTCCAGGGGGATGCCGGGTTGTACGCGGAACAGCTCCAGGAAGGTTTCCACGCCTGCCGTGGTGCAGGCCTTGAGGTCATCGTCGCTCATGCCGGTAGCTCCTGTTCGATATTGAGCCGTGCCAGCGCGTGCTCGACCAGAGCGCAGGCCATGTCGGCGGCGTGGGTGACGTTGGCGAGCATGTTCTGCCTGGGCTCGCCGGCGTGCAGGCGGCGGTGTTCTTCGAGGGTTTCGATCAGGCCGCGCAGCAGTTCGCTGGTGTGGGCCAGGGCATCGGGCGGGAGGAGGTCAGCGTGGACGCAGAAATAGGAATGGACGACGCGAGGCGGATCGGGGACGAGCTTTTTCATAAGAAGGCCCTGTATGCGCAAGTATGGAAACTGCCGTCCTCGTCGTCTCACGGAATGGGGTGGCAGTCGTGCACGGGGTGAGACCCGGGGCATACAGGAACCCGGCCAGGCCAAAGCCTGCCCGCACACGACCGCCATTGAAGCGGTGATCCTGCAAGCCGGGTGTCTCACGCCCGATCGCCTGGAAAGGCGACCCAGGGACGTTATCCGTGAGGCATTTCCCCGACAACACAGAAGCTTCCGCAAAGTGCGTAGGATACTTCGCAAGCAAACGGCAGCTGAACGAATAGCTTTCGAGTTCAGAATTGCCTTACGGGGAGTAAGAGAAAATATGAGAATTTCTCGGAAGTGAGGATTTTCCTTGTGAAGTGAGGAAATTTTTTGCCATTTCCTAGGGAAAAAGATTTGTCTTCGATACCGCTGGTTATCGCGGCCCCATTCAAGGCGCTACTTCCACCCCCCACCCAACGCCAAGAACACCCCCACCTGCCCCAAGGCCACCTGGCTATTAGCCGCCGCCAACTGCGCCCGCACATCGGTATAGGTCTGCGTAGCCTGCAAATCCGCCAGGAACGACTCACGCCCCACCTGGTAACGCAAATGCGTATGCTCCGCCGACTCCTTCGCCGAACGCTCGGCCTCGGCCAGGGCATCGCGCCGCTCCAGCAACGCGCTGTACTGCGCCAAGCGCGTCTGGGTTTCACGAATGGCGTTCAGCACCACCCCATCGAAATGCGCCAACGCGGCCTGGCTAGACGCCTCGGCCATGCGGATGCGCGCGCGGGTGCCGTTGGTAGGAATGGTCCAACTCACCAACGGGCCGAACCCCCAGCGGTTGGTGGCGGGCTCGCCGAGGTTATCGAGGATGCCGATGGTGCCCACCTGTGCGCCGAAGCTGATGTTCGGGTACAGCGCGCCCGTGGCCACGCCGATGTTGGCAGTGGCGGCAGCCAGTTGGCGTTCGGCCTGGCGTACGTCGGGGCGGCGCTTGAGCAGGGCGGCGCCGTCGCCGACCGGAATCAACTGCGCCAGGTGCGGCAGCTCGGCGCATTCGGCGGTGCCGACGGGCAGTTTTTCCACCGGCAGGGCCAGCAGCGCAGCCAAGGTGTACAGGCCCGTCTCGCGCTCGGCCTTGAAGCGCGGCAGCTCGGCGCGCAGGGTTTCGACCAGGGTCAGCGAACGGCTCACGTGGGTGTCGTCGCCCCGACCCGCGTCACGCAGGCGTTGGGTGAGTTGCATGTTCTGCTGCTGCAAATCCAGCGACTCGTGGGCGATGTGGTATTCCTCGTTGGCCGAGCACACCTGGGTGTAGGCCTTGACCACATCCGCCACCAGGGTGATACGCGCGGTGTCGGCGGCGGCCTGCACCGCGTCGGCATTGGCCTGGGCCGCCTCGGTACCGCGCTTGAAGGTGCCCCACAGGTCGAACTGGTACGAAGCGCTGAGGATCGCCTCGCCGATGTTCTCCACCGGCACTTTGTTCGGCAGAAGGAACGACTCGCCAGACTCCTGCAAACGCTGCGCAGCCACCTCGGCGCCACCGCTGAAACCGCCCTGGGCATCGGCCACTTCCACCTGGGCGCGGGCCTTGGCGATATTGGCGGCGGCCACGCGCAGCTCGGTGTTGGCGCTCAGGGCCTGGCGTACCAACGCATTCAAGCGTTGATCCTGGTACAGCTGCCACCAGTCGTCCGGCACCGGCGCCGACACCACGCTGTCGGCATCCTGGCGCAGCGGGCCGTTCAGGTCGCCACGCTGAATCGCGGCATCCTTGGGCACTTCGTAGTCCGGCCCGACCATCGCGCAGGCACCGAGCGACAGCGCCAAACCCGCCAGCATCAGGTGTTTCATAGCCGCTGGCCCTCGATGATCGACACCGTAGCAGTGCGCCCGGCAATCATGCGGAAGTCCTCGGGCACTTCATCGAAGGCGATACGCACGGGAATGCGCTGGGCCAGGCGCACCCAGCTGAACGCCGGGTTGACGTTGGGCAGCAGGTTGGCGCCACTGACCCGGTCGCGGTCCTCGATACCCGCCGACAGGCTCTGCACATGGCCAAGCAGGCGAGTGTCGTCGCCCATCACGCGGATATCCACCGCATCGCCGATATGGATCCCACCGAGCTTGGTTTCCTCGAAATAGCCATCGACGTGGTACGACGCGCTGTCGACCACCGACAGCACCGGTCGCCCTGCGCTGACGAACTCGTGGGCACGCGGGGCGCGGTCGTTGAGGTAGCCGTCCACCGGGCTGCGCACCACCGAGCGGTCGAGGTTGAGCTGGGCGGTATCCACCGCCACCTGCGCCTCGCTCACCGCCGAGCGGGCGCGGGCCTCGCGGGACTGGCTCTCCTCGAGCTGCTCGGCAGCCACCAGGTTGCCCAGCTTACGGTTGCGCTGTGCTTCGCGGCTAGCCTGGGCCTGGGTTTCCTGGCGCTCGGCGAGGGTCGCCTGGGCGTGGCGCAGGGCCAGGCTGAAGCGTTCCTGGTCGATGGTGAACAGCACATCGCCGCGCTTGATCGGCTGGTTGTCGCGCACCTCGACCTTTTCGATCAGGCCAGACACGTCCGGGGCGATCTGGATCACGTCGGCGCGAATGTGGCCATCGCGGGTCCAGGGGGCGAACAGGTAGTACACGACCATCTGCCACACCAGTACGGCGGCGAAGGTCACGACCAGCAAGGTCAGGGCCACCTGGCCCAGGGTCAACAACGGCTTTTTCATGGCAGCATCAGGCTTCGGCAAAAGTGGTCCACGCCGCCAAGCAGCACGGCGTAGAGGGCAACGTTGAACAACGCCCGGTGCCAGACCAGGCGGTAGAAATGCAGGCGCACCAGCACGGCGTGCACGCCCAGGAACAACACATAGGTACAGACCATCATCACCAGCAGGGTGGGCAGGAACACCCCGCTGATATCCAGTTCACCGATCACAGCGGCGCTCCATCGATGCCCGCAGGCAGTTGCGGTTGTTCGCCGGGTTCGAGCATCACTTCCACCCCCGGCAGCAGGGCCAGGCGCAGGCCGCTCAAGGCATGCAGCAAGTGCACACGGGCATCGCCGCGGTCGCTCGCGTCACCCAGCGCCAGGGCCTGGCGGGCACGCTCCATGTTGCGCAGCAGCGCGCTCGGGGCGTGCAGGCGTTCACCGGCGCGCAGACAGGCGGCGTAGTGCTCGCCCACTTCCTCGATCACCGTGCGCAGGCGCTCGCGTGGCTGTTGGCCGACGCGCGGCAGGTAGGCCAGCAGGTCGAGCAGGTTCAGGCCCACGCGCAGGTCACGCAGGGCCGCGCCGCTGTCCTGGCCGGTCTGCGACAGGCGCGGCAGGTGCTGCATCAGGCGGTCGAGCATCTGCACGCCCACTTGGCGCTGTTCGGCCAGGGTGGCCGGGGCGGTCATCTCGACGATGTCGCGCCAGGCGAAACGGGTCATGCGCTTGGCCGCCAGCTCCACGCCGAAGGGGCGCAACAGCAGGGTCCAGATGAAGGCGAACAGCAGCCCCACGGGGCCGGCCAGGTTGGCGTTGATGAAGGCCAGGAAGTCGGCGTCGTAGGCGCCCTGGATGCTGATGAAGGTGGAGGTGTTGACGATGGTCAGCAAGGTGCCGAGGTAGAAACGCGGCTGCACGGTGAGGGTGCCGACGCAGATGAACGGCACCGCGAAGGCCAGCACCAGCATGGGGAAGTCGTGCAGGTTCGGCAGCACCAGGAACAGGTAGACGCTGGAGAAGATCACCGACAGCAGCGTCCAGAAGAAGAACCGGTAGATCTGCGGCGCGGGGTCGTCCATGGCAGCGAAAAAGCTGCACGCAATGGCGGCGAGGATCACCGCACTGGCACCGTCGTTCCAACCCAGGCCAATCCACAGGCCGCAGGCGACGATGATGGCGGTGACGGTGGAAAACACCGAGTACAGCAGCAGGCCACGGTCGAAGAACGGCGTCAGGCGGCCCAGGCGCCAGTGTCGGTACACCGCACGCCACGGCGTGGCGTCGTCCAGGCGCAGGGCATGTTGCAGGGTGCAGCAGTCCTGCCACAGGTCGACCCATTCGGTGAGGCGGTAGAGGGCGTTGGACAGCAGCAGTTGCGGGCGCTGATCGAGGACCTCGCTGCTCGGTTGCAGTTGCTCGATGCGCTCGCGCAGGGCATTCCAATGGGCCTCGGACGCCCCTTCGGCGGTGCCCTGGAGCCAGGTGCGGGCCTGTTCCAGCAGTGGCTGGATCACCGCGAACTGGGCAGGCGCACGACTTTCGAGGGCCACCAGGGCATCGTCCAGCGCATCGATCACCGGCAGCAGGTGGATCATCCGCCCGCGCAGCTCGCGGGCGTTCTTCAAGGTGTGCGGGCCGGCGCCCTCGTGGCCGAGCTGGCCGATCATCAGTTCGAGGCTGTTGAAGGTGGCGACCATCGAGCCACGCAGGCCACCGACCTTGTCGCTGGAGGCCTCGCGGGCAAGGTACGTGTCGCTGTAGCGGATCGCCTCGGTGAACCAATTGCCCGTGGCGCCGACCACCACTGGTGCCAGCCGGCGTGGCCAGAAGATCGCCCCCACCACTGCCGCGCAAACGATGCCCAGGCAAATTTCCTGGGCCCGGGAAGACGCCACGTCGAACACCGCCAGCGGGTTATCGACCACCGCCAGGGCGATCATCGGCAAGGTGTAGCCGGCCAGCATCAGCACGTAGTTGTTGGCCGTGCGCAGGTTCAGCGAGAGGAACAGCAGGGTGCCGGTCCACAGCGCGATGGCGACGCTCAGCAGCAGCGGCGATTGCACCAGCGGCGGCACCAGCAGGATTGCCGCGCCCGCGCCGAGCAGGGTGCCCAGGGCGCGGTACAGGGCCTTGGAACTGGTCGACCCGACGAACGGGCTGGAGACGATGTACACCGTGGCCATGGCCCAATACGGACGTGGCAGCTGCATCAGCAGGGCAATGTACAGGGCGACCATCGAAGCGGCGAAGGTGCGCACGCCGTAGAACCAGTCACGCGCCGGGGGTACCGAGGAAAAGAACCCACTCATGCCGATTCGCCCGCCTCTTCGAAGGCGCGAATCACCCGGAGGGTGGCTTCCAGGTCGGCCGGGGCGATGCCGCGCAGCACTTCGCGGCGCAGGCGCACCAGCTCGCCCTCGATGGACTCGGCCAAGGTGCGACCAGCCGGGGTCAAGCTCAGGGCCTTGGCGCGGCGGTCGAGGGGGTCTTCGCTGCGCTGCACCAGGCCGGCTTTGCACAGCTGGTCGAGCAGGCGCACCAGCGACGGGCTTTCCAGCCCGGCGGCATGAGCCACCGCGACTTGGTGCACGCCATCACCCAGGCGCACGATCATCAGCAGCGGCACGGCGCAGGCTTCGGAAACGCCATAGCCGGTCAGGGCCGCATGGCAGATGCGCCGCCAGTGGCGAGCGGCAACGACCATGCCGCTGCTGATTTTAAGGTGCAGTGCGTCGAGGTTCATGGGAGGGGTATCGGCTATATTCATAGTTTGCTAACTATCAATATACGCCTTGCCCTCCCCCCAGCGTCAACCCGACGATGGTTTGGGCTGGATGAAAGGTTGTTCATGCGGGCCCTATCGCGGGCTTGCCCCGCGATAGGGCCGGTACAAACAGTACAAAGGCCTAAGGCTGAATCTGATCTTCCAGCTTCATGGTCAACGCCAAGGTACTGCCCATCCCGATGGCCTGGTCACGCCAGGCCAGGTACCGCGCAGCATCGCGCCGGCTGAAGTGCACCGCCAACTCTTCGGCCGCCTGCATCACCCCCGCTCCCGCCGCCAGCTCCAGCCAGTACAGCGCCGCCTTGGTATCCGCCTCGACATTCACCCCATGCAGCAGCCGGTAACCCACCTCGAAGCGGCAGCGCGCCTCGCAAGCCTCGGCGCCACGCAGGAACCAGCCATAGGCCTCGGCCAGGTCCACTTGCCAGAGCTGGTCGCCATCGCACACTTCTTCTTCGTAGAGGTCGCCCAGCGCCGCTGCGGCATGGGCCATGCCGCACTCGAAGGCATGTCGGTAGCAATCGACGGCGTTGGTATAGGACACCACCACCCCCTTGCCGAAGTAATGCTGCTGCCCCAGGTTGAACCAGGCGGCGGCATTGCCCTGCATCGCCGCCATGCGCAACAGGTGCCCGGCCAACGCGACATCGGCACGCCAGTACTTGCCGTTGAGCCACACCCAGCCCAAATCGTTGAGTGCCGCCACGCTACCCTCCAACGCCTGGCGCCGCAGCTCGGCATAGATCGCCTGCAAGTCGGCCGCGTCGTCCAGGCGTTCAGCCAGGCCAAAGCGCTCACCCAGCAGCGCCCGCTGGCTGGGCATGCCGACGCCGGCGAATACCCGACGCTGCCCAGGGTTGGCCGGGGCAGGCGTGATGCGCTCCGGCAACAGCCGAGCGAGCAGCGAATGGATATTGCTGGCAGCAGACATGTTCATCCTCATTGAACGATCCACAGCCCCGACCTCGACTGTGATGAGGCGTGATTCTGCGCGATGGCACGACAAAACCTGTCGCGAACGATTCGATCCTCGGCAACCATTGTGGTCTTCCTGGGTCCGAGCGGCATATGGCCATTTGCCATACAGCCTTACTGCCGCCATGCTATGCCGGCAAGCCTAGACAAGGACGCTACCTTTTGCCCTTCGCCACCACCCGCGCCACCCTCAGCCGTCAGTGGGCGCTATTGCGCCAGCTGCCCAGCCGCTCGCCCGGTACCACCAGTGCCGAGCTGGTGTGGCGGCTGCGTGATGTCGGTTTCCACGTCAGCAAGCGCACGGTCGAACGCGACCTCAACGAGCTGTCGCTGATCTTTCCGCTGGAGCGCAACGACAAGAGCATCCCGTTCGGCTGGCATTGGTCGGCCAGTGCCTTGGGTGAGTTGCGCGGGAATTTCGATCTGCAGGGCTACCTGCGTAGCGATTCACTGCAAGCGCGCCAGGATGAAGGGATCGAGTTGCACGCGTGGGTCAGCGATGCACTAGCCCGCCAGCTGCGCGAGGCACCCTTGACGCCAGACATGCACTTGACCCCGCTGGAACAAGGGCACCGCTTGCGGGCCACGGTCAGCGATTGCGGGTCGCTGCGCTGGTGGGTGCTGGGACAAGGGGACGGGGTGGTGGTGGAGCAGCCGCAGTGCTTGCGCGAGGAAATTGGGCGGATTCTGAGCACAGCGGCGGCCAGGTATCAGGATTGAGATCGGCGCAGCAGCCTTCGCGGGTAAACCCGCTCCCACAGGTGCGCCACTGAACCCAAGGGCTGTGGGGTGCCTGTGGGAGCGGGTTTACCCGCGAAGGCAGCTCCGCAAAACCCTCAGTTCAGCGCTGCATCCCCCACCGCCGCACAGTCACCCGCTCCAGGGTATTGAACACCAGCCCCTCCACCAGCAACCCGATCAGGATCACCACCGCCAACCCCGCGAACACCTTGTCGGTGTACAGCTCGTTGCGGTTCTGGAAGATGTACCAGCCCAACCCGCCCTTGCCGCTGCTGGCGCCAAACACCAGTTCGGCGGCGATCAAGGTGCGCCAGGCAAAGGCCCAGCCAATCTTCAGCCCGGACAGAATCGACGGCAGTGCCGCAGGCACCAACACATGCGCCACCAGTCGCAACCCTCGCAGCCCATAGTTACGCCCAGCCATGCGCAAGGTTTCGGACACCCCGAGGAACCCGGCATAGGTATTCAGCGCCAGCGCCCACAGCACCGAGTGCACCAGCACGAAGATCAGGCTGTTGTCGCCCAGCCCGAACCACAGCAACGCCAGCGGCAACAGGGCGATGGCCGGTAGCGGGTTGAACATCGATGTCAGTGTGCCGAGCAAATCGCGGCCCACCTGGGTGGACACCGCCAGGCTGGTGAGCGCGAAGGCCAGCACGATACCCAGCACATAGCCCTTGAGCAGCACCACCAGCGACACCGCGACCTTGGCCGGCAGTTCGCCACTGAGCATCCCATCCCACAGTGCCACAGCGGTTTGCAGGAAGCTCGGTAGCAGCAGGTCGTTGTCGGTATAGCGCGCCGCCACTTCCCAGATGATGGCCAGCAGCACCAGGATCAGCGCCTTGCGCAGCCAACCCTGTTGCCACAAGCGCTGGGCCAGCGGCAGTTCGCGCTCCACCGAAAGGCCTGGCAGGGGCGCGAGCTGCACTTCGTATTCCTGACGCGCAGGTGTAGTCGTCATGGGTCGGCTCCTGTCAGTAGGCGATGCGGATGTCGTTGAAACCCAGGTCTGGCGCTTGCTCCTGCTCGCCCGCCTCATCGAACAGCAGGCGATGGATACGCCGGGCGCTGGCCTGGAAGTCGGTACCGCCCAGGCTGCCCAAGTCGTACTGGTGGCTGTGCACCTCGGCGCGCACCCTGCCGGGGTGCGGCGACAGCAGCAGGATGCGGTTGCCCACCACCAGCGCCTCCTCGATGGAGTGGGTGACGAACAGCAGGGTGAAGCGCACCTCTTCCCACAGCAGCAGCAACTCTTCCTGCATCTTGCGGCGGGTCAGGGCATCGAGGGCGGCGAACGGCTCGTCCATCAGCAGGATTTTCGGCTGGGTGGCCAGCGCCCGGGCAATCGCCACGCGCGCCTTCATGCCCCCCGAAAGCGTGTGCGGATAAGCATCGGCGAAGGCGGCCAGACCGACTTTCTCCAGGTAGTGCAAGGCCCGCTCCTCGGCCTCGGCGCGCTTGAGCTGGCCCGACACCAGCAGCGGGAACATCACGTTCTGCTTAACCGTCTTCCACGGCGGCAGCTGGTCGAACTCCTGGAACACCACGATGCGATCAGGGCCGGGGCCTTTGACCGGCTGGCCCTGCAGCAGAATCTGCCCTTCCCTGGGCTCGATGAACCCGGCCACTGCTTTCAGCAAGGTGGACTTGCCGCAACCAGAGGGGCCGAGCAGCACGAAGCGATCGGCATGGTCGACTTCGAAGCTGACCTGGTGGGTGGCCCGCACTACGCGCTGCGCGGTGCGGTATTCGAGGCTGAGGTTGTCCACCTGCAACAGCGGCGGCGTATCGACACGGCTCAGGTTGCTGGCCGTGTGGCCTGGCAATGGGGCGGTCATGGGCAATCAGCTCCCTTGCAGCGGGCGTTCGTCCTGGAAGAAGTAGTCCTTCCACGACGCAGGCTTGTTCTTGATCGCGCCAACCCGGTAGAGGAACTCGGCCAGCGGGTAGGTGTTCTTCGGCGTGACGGTGAATTCGTACTGCGGGTTGTCGATGATGCGCAGCAACGCCTCGCGGTCGATCTTGGCCTTGGTCACGCGGATGTAGGTGTCGGCTGCGGCGCCCTTGTCCTTCTGGGCGAAGTCCGCGGCTTCGGCCAGCGCATCGATGAAGGCCTTGTAGGTCTTGGGGTTGTCCTGGCGAAACTTCTCGGTAGCGAACAGCAGGGTCGGCGAGTTGGGGCCGAGCAGGTCATAGCTGTTGAGCACCACGTGCACGTTCTTGTTGGCCAGGGCCTGGTCCTGGAACGGCGGGTTGGAGAAGTGCCCGTTCAGCTCGGTGCCACCGGCCAGCAGCGCGGCGGTGGCGTCTGGGTGCGGTACGGCCAGGGTGTATTTATCGAGGCGGTTGAATTCCTTGTCGCCCCACTGCTTGGCGGCGGCGTACTGCAGGAAGCGCGACTGCACCGAAACCCCCACGGCCGGTACGGCGATGCGGTCTTTCTCGCTGATGTCGGCGATGGTCTTCACGTTCGGGTTGCTGCTGACCAGGTAGTACGGGAAGTTGCCCAGCGAAGCCACGGCCTTGACGTTCTGTCGGCCTTTGGTGCGGTCCCACACAGTGAGCAGCGGGCCGACACCGGCGCCGGCGATGTCCACCGAACCCGACAACAACGCATCGTTGACCGCCGCGCCGCCGGAGAGCTGCGCCCAGTCCACCTTGATGTCCAGGCCTTGCTGCTTGCCGTGCTTCTCGATCAGTTGCTGGTCGCGCACCACGTTGAGCAGCAGGTAGACGATGCCGAACTGCTCGGCGATGCGGATCTGCCCTTCGGCCTGGGCCACGCTGGGGGCCGCGAGGCTGCCAACGACCAGGCTGGCGCCCAGGCCAATGCTCGCCGCCAGGCGGCTGATGGATTTACGCATGATGAAGTTCCTCAGTCGTCAGAACGGGGCATCGCCCTGGATGGTGGTTCGGTAGAGTTTGCGGCGCAGGTGCGCGGGGCAACCGGCGGCCAGGTGGATCAGCGAGCGGTTGTCCCAGAACACCAGGTCGTGGGGCTGCCATTGGTGGCGGTAGATGTTCTGCTCCAGCACGCTCAGGGCGTACAGCTGTTGCAGCACGTCGCGGCTTTCGTCCTCGGGCAGGCCAACGATGCGGGTGGTGAAGCCCTCGCTGACGAACAGCGCCTTGCGGCCGTTTTCCGGGTGGGTACGCACCACCGGGTGGATGACTTCGTTGACCTGCGCCAATTGTTCGGCGGTCAACGTGGGGCGCCAGTTGCCTTCGAACTTGGTCTCGGCGTAACGCGCGGTGTAGGAATGCGCCGCGCTGCGGCCCTCGACCACGGTGCGCAAGGCAGGCGGCACGGCATCCCAGGCCTTGTGCATGTCGGCGAACAGGGTGTCGCCGCCTTCGCTGGGCAGCTCCTGCGCATGCAGCATCGAACCGAGGCTCGGCAGCTCTTTATAGGAAAGGTCGGAGTGCCAGAACTTGCCGGCATCGCCCAGGCCGACGTTGCGGCCATCCTCGATGATGTTGGAAACGATCAGGATCTCGGGGTGGCCTTCAAGCAGGAACTGCTTGAGCACGTGAATCTGCAACTCGCCAAAGCGGCGGCTGAAGGCAACCTGTTGTTCGGGAGTGATGCGCTGGTCGCGAAACACCAGGACGTGATGGTCGAGGTGGGCACGGTGGATCTTGCGAAAATCCTCGGCATTGACCGGCCGGCCCAGGTCGAGGCCAATCAGCTCGGCGCCGACAGCGTCAGCGAAGGGGCGGATTTCAAAGGTTTGCGGCTGGGCGCTGTCGATCGACGACAAGGCGTTAGAGGCGGCGGACATGGTTCACTCCCACGCAGTGCGCGACATTCAAGGGGCGCGCATCGATTCAGAAACGCACGGGGGTTCTCCCGTGTGGGTTCGAGTCGTGCGGCGCGCCGATTGGTCGGCAGGTACGCAGTGGAAGCGAATATAAAAGAATAAGAAAATAAATTTAAATACGTTTATTGAATAAGCATATGTAATGAGATGTTTACGGTTTCCCGACGACCAGCAGCCTCCGGGTGCTTACGCTATACCGTAATATGGTTATCATTCGTAAGAATTATCCTATAAGCGGAGTCGGCATAAGAGGACACTCAGTCCCGCGCCCCGACCCGCTTGCAACGCCAGCGTCAACATCCTGCCCTAGACCCTTGTGTATTCAACTTCTGCCGCTAGCCGCCGAAATACAGGCTATGGCTCGGGTTAGACAGGTCGTGTGAAAGTCAAAAAAACGGCGCTGTTTTTTCGAATTCAGAAATTCTGAATCGAAATAAACAAATTATTGACACAGCCATTTTGATATCAGACCCTTGCCCCCGTGGTAGGCCTGATTTGACCCCAAGCCGTCCAGATAGCCGTAGGCTGGAAGTACATATATGAGCCAAGCAGACGATGTAGGGAACCTGTTCCTCCGGTTCGGGGCGAGCGCCGACAGCTACAAGGAAATCAATTCCGAGTTCGAGTACTTCGAGCCGCTGCTGGCCAGCGTCGAAGCGCCTGTGCCTGTGCCACCGCCCGCCATGGCCAAGAGCCCGGCGGCAACCCTGGTCGAACTCAAGCGCGCGCCAGCGCTGCCCGCTGTCAGCCTGCCCGTGCAGGCCACTGCGCAACCCGTGCCCGCCGCCAAGCTTCCGGCGCCAGTCGTAACCCCGTCGCCAGCCCCCGCCGGCTCGCTGCGTGAACGTTTGCTGGCCGTGGCCAGCGAGCGCCGCGCCCAGGTGCAACCGCCAGCCGCCCAGCCCGGCACGCCAGCGCAACGCCCACAAGCCCAGGTGATCGTGGTGCTGTCGGCCAAGGGCGGCGTGGGCAAGACCACCGTGGCGGCGTCCCTCGGCAGGCTGCTCAAGCGCCGGGCCGGGCGCACCGTGCTGCTCGACCTCGACCCGCAGAACGCGCTGCTCAGCCACTTCAACCTGTCGCGCAGCACACCCGGCCTGAACCATGCCCGCCTGCACGACAGCACCTGGGGCACGCACTGCGTCATGACCACTTCGGGCCTGGAGTGCCTGCCCTTCGGCCCCAGCAACGCGGCCGACCTGCGCGCCTTCGACAGCCTTCTGAGCACGCACCCTGACTGGCTGGCGCGGCAACTGGCCGACCTCAAGCTGGGCCGCGACGACCTGCTGGTGATCGACACCCCCACCGGCACCTCGCCCTGGCTGCAACAGGCGCTGGCCATGGCCGACCAGGTAGTCGGCGTGACCCAGGCCAACGCCGCCTCGTACCTGGTGCTGGACAAGCTGCAAGCCTGGCTGTCGCACCTGCACCCGCAGGCTTGCCACTTCCTGGTCAACAAAGTCGACCCGCAAAACGCGCTGAGCGTCGACATGGCCGAATTGTTGCATCGTCACCTGGGCAACCAGTGGCTGGCCGCCATTCCACTGGACGCGCAATTCGACCAGGCCCTGGCCTTCGAATACGACCCTTTCCAACAACCGGCCGACACCCCCGCCTGCCAGGCGCTGCGGGCGGTCGCCGTCAACCTGGCTCAACGGATCGAGCATAACCGCGAAGAATCCAGCGCCAGATGACCGTACACCACAAGACGGCGCCGGTACCCCCGACGCCGAGCAGCGCGCGGGCGGCTGCCTGGCTTGCGCCACTGCAACAGCTGCCGCAGGGCATCAAGCGTGCCCTGAAAATCGTCGCGTTGGTCCTCAGCCTGCTGTTCCTGGTGGCCGTGGTCACCGCGCCCCTGGACCTCGAACGCCAGTTCGCCTTCGCGGCGCTGTGCTTCGTCTGCCTGTTGGTGCTGCGCAAGGTGCCCGGCCGCCTGGCGGTGATCATGATGATCGCCCTGTCGCTGGTGGCCACCCTGCGCTACGTATACTGGCGCCTGACCGACACCCTGGGTTTCGACAACTGGCTGGACATGTTCTTCGGCTACGGCCTGGTGGCCGCCGAAACCTATGCGTTGATCGTGCTCGCCTTCGGCTACATGCAAACCGCCTGGCCGCTCAAGCGCCAGCCGAAGATCCTCACCTCGCCCCCTGAAGAATGGCCGGTGGTGGATGTGTTCGTGCCCACCTACAACGAAGACCTGAGCATCGTGAAGCTCACGGTACTGGCCGCCCAGGCGATGGACTGGCCGAAGAACAAGCTGCGCGTACACATCCTCGACGACGGCCGCCGCGAGAATTTCCGCGAGTTCGCCCGGCAGATCGGGGTGAACTACATCGTTCGCGACAACAACCGCCACGCCAAGGCCGGTAACCTCAACGAAGCGCTGAAGGTCACCGATGGCGAGTTCGTGACCATCTTCGACGCCGACCACGTGCCGACCCGCTCGTTCCTGCAAATCGCCATGGGCTGGTTCCTCAAGGACCCGAAGCTGGCGCTGCTGCAAACCCCGCACTTCTTCTTCTCGCCCGACCCGTTCGAGAAAAACCTCGACACCTTCCGCTCGGTGCCCAACGAGGGCGAGCTGTTCTACGGCCTGGTGCAGGACGGCAACGACCTGTGGAACGCCACCTTCTTCTGCGGCTCGTGCGCAGTCATTCGCCGTACCCACCTGCTGGAAGTCGGCGGCGTGGCGGTGGAAACCGTGACCGAGGACGCCCACACCGCGCTCAAGCTCAACCGCAAGGGCTACAACACCGCCTACCTGGCCATTCCCCAGGCCGCGGGCCTGGCCACCGAAAGCCTGTCGCGGCATATCAGCCAGCGTATTCGCTGGGCACGCGGCATGGCGCAGATCTTCCGTACCGACAACCCGTTCATCGGCAAGGGCCTGAGCTTCGGCCAGCGGGTCTGCTACGTGAACGCCATGCTGCACTTCTTCTATGGCCTGCCGCGCCTGGTGTTCCTCACCGCACCGCTGGCCTACCTGATCTTCGGCGCGCAGATCTTCCACGCCTCGGCGCTGATGATCACCGCCTACGTGCTGCCGCACATCTTCCACGCCAGCCTCACCAACTCGCGAATCCAGGGGCGCTTCCGCCATTCGTTCTGGAACGAGGTGTACGAGTCGGTACTGGCCTGGTACATCATGCGCCCGGTGCTGATGGCCCTGGTCAACCCTAAGTTCGGTGGCTTCAACGTAACCGACAAGGGCGGGATCATCGACAAGGAATACTTCGACTGGAAGCTGGCGCGCCCGTACATCGTGCTGCTGAGCCTGAACCTGATCGGCCTGGGCTTCGGCATCTTCGGGCTGATCTGGGGTGACACCAACGCCATGGTCACCATCCTGATCAACCTGGCCTGGACCGTCTACAACATCATCATCACCAGCGCCGCCGTGGCGGTGGCCTCGGAAACCCGCCAGGTGCGCACCGAGCCACGGGTTCGTGCGCAGCTGCCCGCCAGGGTGACCCTGGCCGACGGCCAGGTGCTCGACTGCACCACCGTCGACTTCTCGCAAAGCGGCGTGGGCCTGCAACTGCCGCACAACGACCTGATCGAGAAAGGCGCCAGCGTGGAGATCACCCTGCTGCGCAACAACCAGGCCTGCGTGCTGCCGGCCAACGTGGTGTTCGCCAAGGGCCGCATGGCCGGCGCGCGCTTCAAGCCGCTGACCCTGCGCCAACAGAGCGACATGGTGCGCATGACCTTCTCGCGTGCCGACACCTGGGCCCAGGCCTGGGGCAGCAGCAAGGTCGACACCCCGCTGGGTGCACTGCGCGATGTCAGCGGCATCGGCGTGCGCGGCATGCTCGACCTGGCCCGCGCCACCGTCGCCGCCTTGGCTCACCGCCGATACAAACGCCCGACTTCCACCCCTTTGGAACCTTCCCTGGACCCGCAATGACCGACATGCCTGACATCGACCGCGAGCCTCACCCGCTGCGCCGGCCACGCCTGCTGCTTGCCTGCTCACTGCTGTGCCTTGCCGGCCTCACGACCTCTGCGCACGCCGAAGAGGCTGGCGCTGCAGCCGCACCCGTCGCCTCGGCGCCGGCCCAGGATGGCTACCAGCTGACCTTCAAGCAGCTGGGCAAGGACTACACCATGGGCCTGCGCGGCATCGAGTCGACCGACACGGTCAACTTCGACGTGCGTGCCGACGAGGTGGTGACCGGCGCCCAGCTGACCCTGCAATACACCTATTCGCCAGCGCTGCTCAGCGACCTGTCGCAGATCAACATCATGGTCAACGACGAAGTCGCCGCCAGCCTGCCGCTGCCCAAGGAAACCGCCGGCACCGTGCAGAAGCAGACGGTGGAGATCCCGCCGTACCTGCTCACCGAGTTCAACCGCATCGGCGTGCAACTGATCGGCCACTACACCATGCAGTGCGAAGACCCGCTGCATTCAAGCCTGTGGGCCAAGGTCAGCAGCGACAGCCAGCTGAACGTGCAAGTAGCCCCGGTGGCGTTGCCCAACGACCTGTCGATCCTGCCGCTGCCGCTGTTCGACCGCCGCGACTCGCGCCCGCTGAACCTGCCGTTCGTGTTCGTCGGCACTCCGGACAACGCCATGCTCGAAGCTGCCGGTGCGGTGTCGTCGTGGATGGGCGCGCTAGCCAGCTACCGCGGCGCGAACTTCCCGGTGCAAACCCAAGGCCTGCCGGAAAAAGGCAACGCGGTGGTGCTGGTGACCGGCGACGGCGCCCGCCAATGGCACGGCCTGGACCTGCCCTCGGCGCAAGGCCCGAGCCTGACCCTGGTGACCAACCCCAACGACCCGCACGGCAAGCTGCTGATCGTCGCCGGCCGCGACGGCGCCGAACTCAAGCGCGCCGCCACCGCCCTGGTGATCGGCAACCGCAGCTTCGCAGGCAGCAGCGTGCTGATCGACAAGCTCGATGTGCTGCAACCGCGCAAGCCTTACGACGCACCGAACTGGCTGCCCACCGACCGCCCGGTGCGCCTGGGCGAGCTGATCGAAGCGCGCCAGCTCAGCGTTGCCGGCTACAACCCCGGCGTCATCACCGTGCCGCTGCGCCTGCCGCCGGACCTGTTCAACTGGCGCGAACAAGGCGCCCGGCTGAACCTGAAATACCGCTACACCCCGCAGCAAACCAGCACCAACTCGTCGCTGCTGGTGAGCTTCAACGACACCTTCATCCAGTCGATGAACCTGCCGTCGGTCGAAACCCTGGGCGCAGGTGAAGCGCTGCTGGCCTCGCTCAAGCGCGACGACAGCCTGGCCCGCGACGTTCGCCTGCTGCTGCCGCTGGACAGCGTGGCGCTGCAATCGCGCCTGCAACTGCGCTTCATGTACGACTACATCAAGCAGGGTGAATGCCGCGACATCATCATCGACAACATGCGCGGCGCCATCGACCCGGAATCGACCCTCGACCTGAGCGGCTACGACCACTTCATGGCCATGCCGAACCTGGGCGTGTTCAAGGACAGCGGCTTCCCCTTCACCCGCCTGGCTGACCTGTCGCAAACCGCCGTGGTGTTGCCTGAGCAGGCCGGCCCCGCCGACTGGAGCGCCTACCTGACCGTGCTCGGGCGCTTCGGCGAGTCCACCGGCTACCCGGCCACCGCTGTGACCGTGGCCCAGGCCGCCCAGGTGCCGAGCCTGGCCGACAAAGACCTGCTGGTGCTGGCCTCGGGCAGCAACCAGCCGCTGCTGGACACCTGGGCCGACCGCCTGCCAGGGCGCAACCAGGAAGGTGCGCAGTACGTCGAGTTCTCCGACCTGCCGCTGCGCCTGCGCGAGTGGATCAGCCCGGACCCGGTCGCCAACCTGCGCAAGGCCCGTGGCGCCTTCACCTTCAGCAGCGACGCCAGCAACTCCTACGTCACCGGCTTCGAGTCGCCGCTCAAGAGCGGGCGCAGCGTGGTGGTGCTGTCCAGCCCACGCCCGGAAAACCTGATGGAAGTGACCGACGCGCTGATCGGCGGCGAAGCCTACACCCAGACCCTGCAAGGCAGCCTGGCGGTGATCAAGGGCAAGAACGTCGAATCGCTGGTGGCCGAGCAGAGCTACTACGTGGGCAACCTGGGGCCGCTGCGCTACGTGCAGTGGCTGCTGTCCCAGCACGTGTGGGCGCTGTTGCTGCTGACCATTGCGGGTGTGGCCTTGGTCAGTGTGCTGGCCTACCTGTGGCTGCGTGCACTCGCCCGCCGCCGCCTGAGCGAAGGTGAATAAACCCATGGCCAAGCGTTGCGTCCCCTCCCGCCTGCGCCGTCTCGGCGCCGCCCTGGCCTGCTTGCTGCTGCCGGGCGTCGCCCTGGCCCAGGCACAGGCCTGCGAGGCCAACGCCTGGCCACTGTGGCAAACCTTCCGCACGCACTTCGTGCAGCCCGACGGCCGCGTGCTGGACGCCAGCACGCCGCAGCAGCACAGCTCGTCGGAAGGCCAGTCGTACGCCATGTTCTTCGCCCTGGTCGGCAACGACCGCGAAAGCTTCGACAAGCTCTGGGCCTGGGCCAAGGACAACCTGGCCGGCAGCGATATCCGCAGCAACCTGCCCGGTTGGTGGTGGGGGCTGGACGAGAAGAAAGCCTGGCGCTTGCTGGATCGCAACTCGGCCTCCGACGCCGATTTGTGGTTCGCCTACGCCCTGCTCGAAGCCGCACGCCTTTGGAAAGACGAGCGCTACACCAACGACGCCCGCTCCCTGCTGGCCAACATCGCCCGCCAGGAAGTGGCCGAGCTGCCGGGCCTGGGCAAGATGCTGCTGCCGGGGTTCATCAGCTTCGCCAAACCCGACCACTACTGGCAGCTCAACCCCAGCTACCTGCCGATTCCGGTGCTGCGCCGCCTGGCCGTGGCCGAGCCGAATGGCCCCTGGAGCGAGATCGCGCGCAACACCGGCAGCTTGTTCAAGGGCGTCAGCCAGCACGGCTTCGTCGCCGACTGGGTCGGCTACCGCGGCACCAGCCCCAACAGCGGCATGTTCGTGACCGACCCGGCCAAGGGCCCGCTGGCCAGCTACGACGCCATTCGCGTGTACCTGTGGGCCGGCGTCACCCCGGCCAAGGACCCACAGGCCAAGCCGATCCTCGACAGCCTGCAAGGCATGAGCCGCGCCGTGGCCAGCCAGGGCACGCCGCCGGAAAAGGTCACCCTGAACGACGGCGCCCTGCAAGGTACCGGCCCGTTCGGCTTCTCGGCCGCGCTACTGCCGTACTTCAAGGCCCTGAAACAGCCCTACCTGCTCGACCAGCAACGCGCCCGGGTCGACCAACTGATGGCCGCCAGCCTCACCGAAGAAGCGGTGAAAATGCGCCAGCCCCCTTACTACGATTTCGTGCTCAGCCTTTTTGCCCTCGGTTACATCGACGCGCATTACCAGTTCCTCGATGACGGCAAGCTGAAAACTTCCTGGGAGTCCTCATGTCCGCCCGCCGCAACACGCTAGCCCTGGGGGTCATGCTGGCCCTGATCCACAACAGCGGATACGCCGAGCTCAGTGCCAACGGCAAAGTGCTGCTCGAGCAGGGCCAGTACTGGCAGGCCCGCAAGGACAACGTCCGTGCTACCGAGGCCTGGCGCAAGCTGCTGCTGATCGATCCGCAACAGGCCGACGCGCTGTATGGCCTGGCCCTGCTGGAGCTTGACGGCAACCGCCCGCAGGGGGCTCGCCGCTACCTCGAACAATTGCGTTCCGCGCACCCCGAGGCACGCCAGACCCTGCTGCTGGAACAGGAAATCGCCCTGCATGCCGGTGGCAACGAGGAGCTGCTGGCCGACGCTCGCCAGCTGGCCATCTCCGGTGAGCTGGACCAGGCCGTCGTCGCTTACCGCAAACTGTTCGCCGGCCAAGTGCCGCAGGGCGATCTGGGCTTGGAGTTCTACAGCTACCTGGGCTACACCGAAGGTGGCTGGCAGGAGGCGCGCCAGGGGCTGGAACGCCTGTCGGGCCTTGCGCCCAACGACATGAAGATCAAGCTCAACCTGGCCAAGCTGCTGCTGCGCAACGAGAGCACACGGGTCGAGGGCATTCGCCGTCTCGCGTCCTATTCCTCGGACACGGTGATCGGTGGCGAGTCGGTGGAAGCCTGGCGCCAGGGCCTGTCCTGGCTGGGCAACCCGCGCCCGGCGGAAGTGCCGCTGTTCGAGGCCTACCTCAAGGCCTACCCGGACGACGAAGAAATTCGCGAGCAGCTCAAGAGCGGCGCCCGCGCCGCGCAGCCAGCAGCGCTCCAGCAGAACGCCAACCTCACCCGCGGCTTCAAGGCCCTGGACAACAACGACCTGGCCGCCGCCGAGCAAGCCTTCCAAGCGCGTCTGCGCGAGCAGGCGCAGGATGCCGACGCCCTCGGTGGCCTGGGCGTGGTGCGCCAGCGCCAGGGCCGCCTGGGCGATGCCGACGCGCTGTTCAAGCAGGCCATCAGCCGGGGCAACAGCAGCCGCTGGCAAAGCGCGTTGCAGGGCAACCGCTACTGGGTGCTGCTCGACGACGCACGCCAGGCCCGCGACAACGGCAACCCACAGCAAGCCCGCGAGCAGCTGCAACGGGCCATTGCCATGAACCCTCGGGAAATCCAGGGCCACGTGAGCCTGGCCGACCTGCAAGCCGCCCAAGGCCAGTTCGACGCCGCCGAAACCACCTACCGCCATGCCCTGTCGCTGGACGCCGGCAACCCCAATGCCCTGCGCGGCCTGGCCACGGTGCTGGCGCAGAACGGCAAGCTGGCGCAGAGTCAACGCCTGATCGACGGCCTCAGCGATGCCCAACGCCAGCGCCTGGGCGACCTGCGCACCCTGCGTGCGGCCATCGCCATCGGCCAGGCCAAGGAAGCCGAGCGCAGTGGCGACCTGGCCGGTGCCCGCACCGCCCTGGAAGCGGCGCTGCGCGACGATCCGCGCAACGTCTGGGCCAGCTACGACCTGGCGCAACTGCACCTGAAGGCCGATGCTCCCAGCAAGGCACGCCAGGTGATGGAGCAGATGCTGCGCAACAACCCAGGCCAAGCCGAAGCGCTGTACGCCAGCGCCCTGTACGCCAGCCGCCAGAACGACTGGGCCACCGCCCAGCAGCAACTGGCCCAGGTGCCGACGGCTCAGCGTACGCCCGCCATGCAGGCCCTGGCCGACGAAGTGTCGCTGCGCCTGCTGTCCGACCAAGCCCAGGAACTCGCCAGCCAAGGCCAGCGCCAGCAGGCCGTGCGGTTGCTGCAACGCGCCGAGAGCACTGCCGGGAGCGACCCGGCCAGCTTGTCGGCGCTGGCCTCGGCCTATATCGAAATCGGCCAGACCGACCGCGCCCTGACCCTGCTGCGCAGCGCCATCGCGCAAAGCCCCACAGCAGCCCCCAGCCTGCGCATCGCCTACGCCAACGCCCTGCTCAAGGCCGGCAAGGACGAAGAAGTCAGCAAGCTGCTGCGCGAGCTACGCAGCGAGCCGCTTCAAGGCGCCGACCAGCGCCAGTACGACGACCTGTTGTTCCAGTACACCGTGCGCCAGGCCGACCTGCTGCGCGAGAAAGGCGACTTGGTGGCGGCCTACGACACCCTGGCCCCGGCCCTGGCCCAGCGCCCGGAAAACGCCCAGGCCAACGCCTCCCTGGCGCGCATGTACCTGGACAACCGCAACCCACAGAAAGCCGTGGAGCTGTTCACCCCGCTGCTGCGCCGCGAACCGCAGAACCCCGACGTGCAAATGGGCGCGGCGCAGGCCTTCCTGGCCAACGGCGAGGCTGCCAAGGCCGAGGACGCCGTGGAGAAAGCCGTGCAGTTGGCACCGCGCAACCCGCAGATTCTCAGCAGCGCCGCTGGCTACTACCGTGGCCGCGGCAAGCTGGCCAAGGCCCAGGAGCTCTACGACCGGGCCCTGGCCCTGCAAGCACCGCAGGAAAACGAAATCCTCAACCCGTTCGGCCAGGCCGTAGCCGCCAACCCGTTCGTTGGCCAACCGGGCCAGCGCAAGCAGTCGCGCTTGAACGAAACGGTGCTGGCAGAAATTCCTGAGCCTGCTGCCGTGCAAACCCAGGCGCGTCGGCAGACCGCCTTCGATGCGCCGACCCTGGTAGCCAGCCGCGAGGCCGAGCCGCTGCCGCGTGGCGAACGCAACACCCTGGCGATGAATGACGCCCCCGCGCCTGTCGTCGACCCGCGCGCCGCGATCGAGCGTGAACTGGATCAGATTCGCGAGGCCCGAAGCCCGCAGATCAAGCAAGGCGTGACCTACCGCGGCAACGACAGCGAATCGGGCATGGGCAAGATCACCGATATCGAGACTCCGCTGGAAATCAGCCTGCCGTGGAACGATGACCGCGTGGCCCTGCGGGTGACGCCGGTGTCGCTGAATGCCGGCAGCGTGGGCAGCGAGCTGTCGTCCACCACCCGCTTTGGCGGCCCCAACGCCGACCAGGTCGCGCAGTACCTTGCCGCGCCCACCGACGTTGCGCGCAATGCCCTGGCTGACCAGTTCCTCAACGCCAGCACTGGCTCGCAAAAGGCCGAGGGCGTGGGCCTGGCCGTGGCCTACGAAAAGCCGTCGATGGGCCTGAAAGCCGACATCGGCACCAGCCCACTGGGCTTCCGCTACACCAACGCGGTGGGTGGCATCAGCCTCGACCGGCCGTTCGCCGAGAACAGCAACTTCCGCTACAACCTGAACCTCTCGCGCCGCTCGGTGACCGACAGCGTGGCCTCCTGGGCCGGCGTACGCGATGCCCGCAGCGGCCTGGAATGGGGCGGCGTGACCGCCACCGGCGGGCGCCTGCAACTGGGCTACGACAACCAGGAGTTCGGCAGCTACGTGTATGGCGCCTGGCACAGCCTGGAAGGCAACCATGTGGAGTCCAACACCCGCATCGAGCTGGGCAGCGGCATCTACTGGTACCTGGTCAACAACCTCGACCAGCGCCTGACCCTGGGCCTGTCGCTCACCGGCACGCGCTACGACGAGAACCAGAGCTTCTTCACCTACGGCCATGGCGGCTACTTCAGCCCGCAGAACTTCTTCTCCATCGGCGTGCCGGTGACCTGGGCGCAGCGCGGCCCGCGCTGGAGCTACCAGGTGCAAGGCGCCGTGGGCCTGCAACACATCGAGCAGGATGGCGCGCCTTATTTCCGCGACGGCACCACCCAAGCCGCGCTGGAACAGCTGAGCCGCGACTATGCTGCCGACGGTCGCGAGCTGCGCACCCGCTACGAGTCGCAGAACAAGTCCGGCATCGGCTACTCGCTCAACGCCAGCGGCGAATACCGCCTCGGCGATGGTTTCTTCTTCGGTGGCAGCCTGGGCGTGGACAACGCCCGCGACTACCAGCAATGGACCGGTGGCCTGTACCTGCGCTACCTGTTCGATGGCGCCAGCGGTGCGATGCCACTGCCGGTCAGCCCTTACCGTTCCCCTTATTCGAACTAAGTTCAAGGAGCCCTACCCATGGCGTCTTCCCTTCTCGCAGGCCTGACCATTCTGATGATCGGCGACAGCCACCTGGCTACGCCCGACTACCTGATCAAGAGCCTGCACGACAACTTCGTGCAGCAAGGCGCGCAAGTGCACTCCATGGGCGTGTGCGGCGCCAACGCCGGCGACTGGCTGAAGGTGACCCCCGGCACCTGCGGCGGCGCCGAGCGCCGTGGCACCGACAAGCCGGTAGTGCTAGGCACCAAGGCCGCCACCCAGCCGGTGGGCGAGTTGATCAAGGCCGACAAGGCCGACCTGATCGTGGTGGTGATGGGCGACACCATGGCCAGCTACACCAAGCCGGCCTTCCCCAAGGCCTGGCTGTGGCAGCAGACCAAGGATTTCACCAGCGCCATCAAGGCCTCCGGCACCAAGTGCGTGTGGGTCGGCCCGAACTGGGGCAGCGAAGGCGGCAAGTACGGCAAGACCTACGCCCGGGTGAAGATGACCTCGGACTTCCTCGCCGCCAACGTGGCGCCGTGCAGCTACATCGACTCGCTGGCCATGTCCAAGCAGGGCCAGTGGGCCACGGTCGATGGCCAGCACCTTACTGCACCGGGCTACCAGGCCTGGGCCAAGGCCATTGGCGAAGCGGTCGCCCAGAGCCCTGCCGTGAAGGGGACCAAATGATGCGCCGTGCCCTGCTGTCGCTTTCCTGCCTGCTGGCGGCCGGCGCCGCCCAGGCGGAAATCGCCCTGTACCCCACCGGCCCCAGCGAAGACTCGGCCTTCCTGCGCTTCGTCAACGCAACGCCTGCGCCCCTAGAACTGGTGGCCGCAGGCTCCAGCGCAAGCCTTGAGCTGAAGACCGCGAACAGTGTCTCGGACTACCTGCCGGTACCAGCGGGCAAGCCGATCAAGGGCACCCTCAAGCAACCCGCAGGCTCCGCCGCGCTGGACCTGAGCGTAGCGCCGGGCGAGTTCGCCACCGTGGTGGCGATTGCCGACGCCAAGGGCCTGCGCCAGGTCGTGGTGCGCGAGCAGCCCGATGACTTCAACGGCCTGAAGGCCTCTCTAGCCTTCGTCAACGTCGACCCCGCCTGCACCGGCGCCGCCCTGCGCCCAGCCGGACGCAACAGCGACCTGTTCAAGGATAGCGCCGAAGGCCAAGTGCAACGCCGCTCGATCAACCCGGTGAAGCTGTCGGTGCAGCTGGTGTGCGCCAATGCCAACGTCGGCGCCCCGGTAGACCTGGGCGACTTGCAGGCTGGCGAACGCTACAGCGTGATCGTACTGCCGGGCGCCAATGGCCCGCAGGCGCTGGCCACCGTCGACAAGCTGGCTCACTGACAGGGAACCCCGGCCGACCATGGTTTTCGCCTCGCTCGAGTTCCTCACGCTGTTCCTGCCGCTGTTCATGCTGGTGTATGCGCTGAGCCGTCCGGCCTGGCGCAACGGCGTGCTGCTGATCGGCAGTTGGCTGTTCTATGGCTGGCTGAGCCCGCTGTTCCTGCTGCTGCACATGGTGCTGACGGTGATCGCCTGGGTCGGAGGCCTGGCGGTGGACCGCAGCCGCGAGGACGGCCGGGGGCGAATGCGCCTGCTGGTGGCGCTGATCGTGCTGAACACCTTGGTGCTGTGCTGGTACAAGTACGCCAACATCCTCGCCGCCACCTATAACCAGCTGATCACCTACTACGGTGCGCTGCCCATGGAATGGCAACGGGTGGCCTTGCCGGCGGGCCTGTCGTTCATCGTGTTGCAAGCCATCTCGTACCTGGTCGACGTGCACCGGCACACCGTTCCGGTGGAGCGCAGCTTCGTCAACTACGCCACCTACATCTCGATGTTCGGGCACTCCATCGCCGGCCCCATCATTCGTTATGACTGGGTGCGCCGGGAGCTCGAGCAGCGCTACTTCAACTGGGCGAACTTCTCGCTGGGCGCACGCCGCTTCATGATCGGTATGTGCATGAAAGTGCTGGTGGCCGACACCCTGTCGCCGCTGGTAGACGTGGCCTTCCACCTGGAGAACCCGTCGTTCCTCGACGCTTGGCTGGGCTGCCTGGCCTACTCGCTGCAACTGTTCTTCGACTTCGCCGGCTACAGCGCCATGGCCATCGGCCTGGGGTTGATGCTGGGCTTCCATTTCCCGGAGAACTTCAACCGGCCGTACCTGGCCAGCAGCATCCAGGACTTCTGGCGGCGCTGGCACCTGTCGCTGTCGAGCTGGCTGCGCGACTACCTGTACATCGGCCTGGGCGGCAACCGCTTCGGCACCTGGAACACCTACCGCAACCTGTTCCTGACCATGGCCATCGCCGGCCTGTGGCACGGCGGCGACAGCTGGAACTACCTGCTCTGGGGTGCGGCGCACGGTATCGCGCTGTGCGTCGACCGGGCCTGGAGCCGCTCCAGCCTGCCGGCGCTGCCCAAGGTGCTGTCGCATACACTGACCTTGTTGTTCGTGTGCCTGGCCTGGACCCTGTTCCGCGCCCCGGACTTCGACACCGCCCTGAACATGTACGCCGGCCAGTTCGGCCTGCATACCTTCGCCCTGGGCGAGGCGCTGTCGGCCATGGTGCGTCCGGTGCATGGCCTGGCGGCGCTGCTTGGGGTGTTTTGCGTGGTCGCGCCGCTATGGCAGGCGCGCATCGAACGACGATTCGGTCACAGCCCGCTGTACGCGGTGGTGGCTGCCCTCTGGCCTGTGGCCGGTTTCCTGCTGGCGTTCTCGTTGATCGCTAGCCGTGATTCCGTGCCCTTCCTGTACTTCCAGTTCTGATGACCAACACGACCCCACCTCCAAGCACGGCCCCGACGCCTCCCAGCGACATCGCCGTGCGCACCAGCCCTGTGGCTGGCATCGCCCTTGCGGCTTTCCTCGGCATTGGCCTGGTGTCCTGCGGCTGGCTGCTGGCTAGCGGAAAACTCACCTTGCTGCCCGGCAAGGCGGTGTCCAACGACGAGGTACTCGAAGGCGAGATCACCCACCGCATCGCCAAGGAACTGGCCAAGGCGCCGCTGCCCGAACAGGCCGCACGCCTGGAACGCGCCGGCACCTGGCTGGTGCTGGGTGACAGCGGGCCGCGGGTGCGCCAGGGTTGCGAGCAGTGGCTGTTCATCAGCGACGAGTTCAAACTCGACCGCCATGCGCAGGCGAACGCCCAGGCCAAGCAGCAAGCGGTCATCGCGCTGCAGCAGGCCTTGGAAAAGCGCGGGGTGACGCTGCTGGTCAGCGTGGTGCCGGACAAGAGCCGCATCGCCGCCAGCCAGCTGTGCGACCTGCCGCGCCCGGCCAGCCTCGAGCCGCGTATCCGCAATTGGGCAGAGGGGCTACAGGCCGCGGGCGTGCCGGTGCTGGACCTCACGGCCGGCCTCCAGCCGCTGGGTAGCGATGCCTTCCTGCGCCTGGATACTCACTGGAGCGAGGCCGGTGCCAAGGCCGCTGCACAGGCCATTGCGGCCAAAGTAGCGGCGCTGGGTATCGAGGCCACGCCCACGCGTGCCTTCGATGAAGGCCAGCAAGCGGCCGCGCCAAGGCCGGGCGACCTAGTGCGCCTGGCGGGGCTGGACTGGCTGCCGACCTCGCTGCAACCGCCGCAGGAGTGGGTGCAGGCCACCACCTTCAGCGAGCAGACGCCGGGCGGCGACGATCTGGATGACCTGTTCGGCGACGACAACCTGCCCAACGTGGCGCTGATCGGCACCTCGTTCTCGCGCAACTCGAACTTCGCCGGGTTCCTGCAACAGGCGCTGTCGGCGCCGATCGGTAATTTCGGCAAGGATGGCGGCGAGTTCTCCGGGGCGGCCAAGGCGTATTTCGACAGCGCAGCATTCAAGCAGACGCCGCCGAAGCTGTTGATCTGGGAGATACCTGAGCGGGACTTGCAGACGCCGTATGCGGGGGATGTGGGGTTATAAATCCTGGGCTTGGCGCTGGCCCTGTGGGAGCGGCCCTTCCGCGACACAAGGCCGCTCCCACAGGATTTAGGGGCCACTATTCAGCGCTCGCGCAACGCCTCCGAATGGGCCTTGAAGATCGGCTTGAGCAGGTAGCTCATGATGGTTTTCTTGCCGGTGAGGATATCCACCGTCGCCACCATGCCCGGAATGATCAGCAGCGGCTTCTCGTCGGTGCCCAAATGGCTTTTGTCGGTGCGCAGCTTGATCAGGTAGTAAGTGGTCTTCTTGTCGTCGTCGGTGACGGTGTCGGCGCCGATCTGCTCGAGCTTGGCCTTGAGCCCGCCATAGATTGTGTAATCATAGGCGGTGAACTTCACCGTCGCCTCCTGCCCCGGGTGCAGGAAGGCGATGTCCTTGGGCAGGATCTTCGCCTCGATCACCAGCGTGTCGTCCAGCGGCACGATCTCGATGATGTCGCTGCCCGGCTGGATCACCCCACCGATGGTGTTCACCAACAGCTGCTTGACGATGCCGCGCACCGGCGAGGTGACCAGGGTGCGGTTGACTCGGTCGTCGAGGGCCTTGCTGGTGGCAGTGGCCTTGCTCAACTCGGTGCGCGCCTCGTTCAGCTGGGTGAGCGCCTCGCTGCGGAACTTGCCCCGGGTTTCCTCGACCTTGCTCTGGATTTCCTTGATCGCCGCCTCAGCCCGTGGAATGGCCAGGGCGGTGGCGTCCATCTGGCCGCGGTTCTCCACCTCGGCGCGGCGCAGGCGCAGGATCTCGACCTGGGAAACCGCGCCCTTGCCCACCAGCGGCTCGGACATGGCGATTTCCTGACGTAGCAACTGCAAGCTGCTGGCGTACTGGGCACGCTTGGAATTGAACTCGCGCAGCTCTTGCTGGCGCTGCACCAGCTGTTGCTCCAGACCGCCGATTTCATCCTGCAACTGCTGGCGCCGGCTCTGGTACAGCGACTCCTCGCTGGCGGCCTGGCTGGGCGAGGCCTTGCGCAGCTCCTCGTCGATCTTCAGCGGTATGTTCTCGACCTCGGCACTCAGGCGCTCGACCCGCAGCGCCATGGCCACGCGCTCGGCCTCGGTTTCGCCGACGTTGGAGGCGAAGCGTGTTTCATCCAGGCGCAGCAGGGGCTGGCCGACCTCGACGATTTCCCCTTCCTTGGCGAAGATTTGCGCAACGATGCCGCCTTCGAGGTTCTGTACCTTCTGCACCTTGGACGAGGGAATGGCCTTGCCTTCGCCACGGGTCACTTCGTCGATGGGCGCGACGCTGGCCCAGACGATCATGAACAGGAAGAAGGCGATGATGCCCCAGATGGTGAAGCGCACGATGCGCGGCGCATCCTCGATCAGCGACTTGCCGACCTCGGGCAGTGGCTGCCCGGCCAGGGATTCGGAGCCCTTGAAATAACGGCGTAGGTTTTCCTTGAAACTGCCGACATCGAGCTTAAGCGACACTGATCTGCCCCTTCTTCAGCGCTTCCATGACGGCGGCTTTCGGGCCGTCCGCGACAATTTGCCCACGGTCGATGACGATCAGCCGATCCACCAGCGACAACAACGAGGCGCGGTGGGTCACCAGCAGCACGGTCTTGCCTTCGATGACCGCCTGCAAACGCTGCTTGAGGCGCTCCTCGCCGGTGTTGTCCATGGCGCTGGTGGGTTCGTCGAGCAGCAGGATCTGCGGGTTGAGCAGCAGCGCCCGGGCCAGGGCGACGTTCTGCCGTTGCCCGCCGGAAAGGTTCTGCCCGCGCTCGCCCACTTGCAGCTCGTAGCCGTCCGGGTGCAGCCGGGCGAACTCGTGCACCCCGGCAAGCTCCGCGGCCTGCAGGATCATTTCATCCTCGATGTAGCGCGCGCCGCTGACCAGGTTGTCGCGCAGGGTACCGGCCAGCAGCTGGATGTCCTGGGGCACGTAGCCGATGTTGTGGCGCAGCTCGCTGACGTCGATCTGGCGGATGTCGACGCCATCGACCAGCAACGAGCCGCCATCGGCCTCGTACAGGCCGACGACCAGCTTGGCCAGGGAGCTCTTGCCCGAGCCGCTGCGGCCAATGATGCCGATCTTCTCGCCGGGCTTGATCACCAGGTTGATGCCCTTGAGCGCGAGGTTTTGCTGGTTCGGGTAGGTGAAGTCGACGCCACGGAACTCCACCGCGCCTTGCAGCACCTGGCGGCTGAGCGGGCGCTCCTCGAAATTGCGCTCCTGGGGCAGGCCCATCATCTGGTCGGTGGCGGTCATGGTCACCTTGGCCTGCTGGTAGCGCGCCAGCAGGCCGTTGAGCTGGCCGAGCGGGCCGAGGGCGCGGCCACTGAGCATGTAGCAGGCCACCAGGCCGCCCATGCTCAGGTTGCCACCGATGATCAGGTACACGCCGACGCAGATCATCGCCACCCCGGCCAGTTGCTGGATCAGCAGGGTGATGTTCATCGCCAGGCCCGACAGCACCTTGACCTTCAGTTCGAGGCGGCTGAGGGTGCCGAGGGTTTGCTCCCACATGTACTGGCGTTCGCTCTCGGCGTTGTTGACCTTCACCGCATCCAGCCCGGCGAGGGTCTCGATCAGGCTGGATTGCCGCTCGGAAGCCAGGGCCATGGTGCGCTCCATGGTCGCCATCAGCGGCTTTTGCAGGGCGTAGCCGATGCCCAGGGCCAGGGGGAAGGCGATGATCGGGATCCACACTAGGTGGCCGCCGATGATGGCGATGACCATGAGGATCAGTAGGGTGAACGGCAGGTCGATCAGACTGGTGAGGGTGAGCGAGGCGAGGAAGTCGCGCAGGCCCTGGAACTCGTGGATGTTCTGGGCGAAGCTGCCGACCCGCGCGGGGCGGAACTTCATCGACATGCCGACGATACGCTCGAACAGCGTCGCCGAGATGATCAGGTCGGTCTTTTTACCGGCCAGGTCCAGGCACAAGCTGCGCAGGCCCTTGAGGATCAGGTCGAACACGTAGGCCCCGGCGATGCCCACGGCGAGTACCCACAGGGTCGAGGTGGCCTGGTTCGGCACCACCCGGTCGTACACGTTCATCACGAACAGCGGCGCAGCCAGGGCGATCAGGTTGATCACCAGGCTGGCGGCAATCGCATCGATGTACAGCCACTTGCTGCGCAGCAACGTGTCGCGGAACCAGGAACGGGTGCGGGGGATGAGGTTGCCGTGGTTGACGTCGAACTTGTGCTGCGGCTGGGCGAAGAACACCTTGCCGCTGTAGTCGCTGACCAGCGCCTCGCGGGTGACCAGCACCTCGCCGCCGTCACTTTCGCTGAGCAGCAGGCGCGCAGTGTCGGCGTTTTCCCAACCCAGCAGCACGGCGCTGCGGCCTTCCTTGAGCAGCAACATGGCGGGCATGGCCAGGGTGGGGATCTGCTCGAGCTTGCGCTGCAACAGACGCCCTTGCAGCCCGGCACGGGCGGCGGCACGGGGCAGCAGCTCGGGGCTCAGGCGCTGGGCCGGCAACGGAAGCCCGGTGGTCAGCATGGCCCGGCTGGCTGGCTTCTGGTGCAGTACGCACAGGGTCAGCAGACTGTCCAGCAAGGGGTCGTCATGCTGGCTGCGGGGGTCGTGACTGAGTTGAACTCGACTGACTTCAGATTCCACGCGGCGCTCTCTTCATCCTTGCAGTAGATGGAAAAGTGGACAGGAGCGGCCCACTCAGCACTCAGGCTTTCGAATTAATGAATTAGCAATAGGCCATCATCCATTACTTCGTACCCGTCAATAACATGACAGGCTGTATCGTTCACCACCGGGCAAACTTTCGCTTGCTCTGCACTTAAACCAGACGGCAGCAGGCGCGGAAGGTTTCATATGACCCCTGCACTGCGGGTACTCCCCGATTTATACAATGCATCGCTGCCTGATCGAACTTCCTCAAAACGTCCCCAGCAAGACTAACCTGTGATTGAGCCGATGCAAGGTGTTGCCGTGAATTCCTTGTGAACCCGGCGAGACAGTCCAGAACGCCCGTTATTGACGCCTCGACGTTCAAGCCTGCATTCGACGCCCGCCGCTGCCAATGTTTTGCCAGGCGAAATTCCCAGGGAATCATTTGGAACACCTCCGAACTAATACCAAAGTAAGAATTGGCAAGCCTGCAATTCTCGATGTGACATGAGGCGAGGTGCGTCTGAATTTTCCAGACGCCTCGCTCCCGTCAGTGGCGCACATATCCGCCGCTCTAAAAGTTGGCGGCCCCACTGGCTTAGAACATTCCTCCCGCACGGTGAAGTCTGCGCCGACTGGGCATGGAAGCGATTGGTCGGGTAAACCGGAGAACTTCATGAGCACTGCCGTTGCCATCGTCAAAAGCGTTGTTGGCCAAGTTATCGCAGTATCCCCGGAGGGTATTCGCCGGGTCCTCATCGAAGGAGACCGATTGTTCGCTGGCGAGCAGGTGCTGACGGGCCCGGGTGGCGCGATCACCCTAGAGCTGGCCGACGGCCGCCTGCTCGACCTTGGCCGCGACACGCAGTGGAGCGCCGACGCCCCCGACAGCACCACCGACCTGAGCGAAGCCACAGCGCAGCAAGCCCCTTCGGTCGAGGAACTGCAGCAAGCCATCGCCGCCGGTGCCGACCCCACCACCGTGCTGGACCCCACCGCTGCCGGCCCCACCTCGGCAGGAGGCGGCAACGCAGGCGGTGGCCACAGCTTCGTGCAATTGCAGGAAACCGCCGCCGTCGTGGACCCCACCGTGGGCTTCCCGACCAACCCGCTGAGCTTCGCCATCAGCATGGCCAACCTGGAGCTGGGCGCGCCGGACACCAGCGTCAACAACCCGCTTGCCAGCAACAGCACCAGTGTCACCCCTGCGCCCGTCGGCACGGCGCTGACCCTGAGCGCCACGCCAACCCTCACCGAGGCCGGCGGGGTGATCGTCTACACCGCCACCGTGGGCCAGCCACCGCTCACCGACCTGGCCGTTACCCTATCCAACGGGGCAGTCATCGTGATTGCCGCAGGCCAGACCAGCGGCACGGTCAACGTGACCCTCCCGCCCAATGACACGGTGTACCTGGACGGCGGGCAGGTGTCCGCCACCATCACCGGCACCAGTGGCGGCAGCGGCCTGGTCGTCACCCCGAACCCCGCCCCTGCGATCACCACCATCACCGACACCCTCGACACCACCACTGCGACGCTGTCGGCCACGCCGAACGTGAACGAGGGTGGCGTGATCACCTACACCGTGACCCTGAGCAACCCGGCACAGACCCCGGTGACCATCACCCTGTCCAATGGCCAGTCGATTCTGGTCGAGGCCGGCAAGTCGACTGGCAGCATCGTGGTGCAGACGCCCGCGAACGATGTGTACGTCAATGGCTCCACGATAAACACGACGATCACGGGGGCAACGGGCGGCAACTTCGAGAATCTGGTCGCCAACCCGACACCTGCCAGCACCTTGGTGAGTGACAGCATCGATACCGTGACGGTCAGCATCACTGCCAATGGCAACGTGACCGAGGACCAGGCACCGACCTTCACCCTGTCGCTCAACCAGAAGCTGGACCACGACCTGAGCGTGACCCTGAGCAATGGCGCGAAAGTGGTGATCGCCGCTGGCCAGACCCAGGCCACCTACAGCCTTCCCGCCCAAGGCGATGACGTGTTCAAGGATGCCGGCCAGGTCAGCCTGGGCGTCAGCGATGCCGCTGTTGCCGGCAAGACCTTCGAGCACCTGGTGCTGGGCGGCCCGGCCACGGTGCAGATCAGCGATACCCAAAGCGACGTGGTGGCCACCCTGACAGCGGACAAGGCCACGGTCAGCGAAGGGGGGCAAGTCACCTACACCGTCACGCTCAGCAATGCCCAGGGCCTGTCGGTCACAGGGCACGGCGGCCTGACCTTCACCCTCAGCGATGGCACCCAGGTCACCATCCCAGCTGGCAGCGCCAGCGGCACGGCGACAGTGGTGGTCAAAGACGATGTCTATGTCGGCGGCCAACCGTCGCTGGTCAACAAGCTTGAGTCGGTGACCGGCGGGGATAACTTCGAGAAGCTCACCTTGGGCAGCAACACCCTCACCACCACCGTCACCGACGAGCCTGGGAGCGGTACGCCTGGCGCGGGCAACCAGGGCGACAAGGTCTCGGTCACCATCGTCAGCAACGGTGATGTCACCGAAGCTCAGCAACCATCGTTCACCGTGAAAGTGAGCCAAGCGCTGGATCGTCCGCTTACCGTCACCCTCAGCAATGGCGACCAAGTCACGATTGCTGCTGGCCAGACCCAGGTCGAGTACAAGGCCCCAGCCCAAGGCGACGATGTCTTCAAAGACGCAGGTTCGCTCACCGTCGGCATCAGCAACGCCACGGTTACTGGCAAGGCCTTCGAGAACCTGGAGTTCGGCGGTAGCGCCACGGTGCAGATCAGCGACACCACCAGCGAGGTGGTCGCCACCCTCACGGCAGACAAAACCTCCGTTGCCGAAGGTGGCCAGGTGACCTATACCGTCACCCTCAGCAATGCCCAAGGGCTCCCGGTCACCGGGCACAGCGGCCTGACCTTCACCTTGAGCGATGGCACCAAAGTGACCGTCGCAGCCGGCAGCGCCACCGGCACGGCCATCGTCACGGCCAAGGATGATGTCTACACCGGCGGCCAACCGAGCATCGTCAATAAACTCGAGAGCGTCACCGGCGGCGATAACTTCGAAAAACTGACCCTCGGCAGTAACACCCTCACCACCACCGTCACCGACGAGCCTGGGACAGGTACGCCCGGCGCGGGCAACCAAGGCGACAAGGTCGTGGTCACTATCGTCAGCAACGGCGATGTCACCGAGGCCCAGCAACCTTCGTTCACGGTGAAGGTGAACCAAGCACTGGATCGTCCGCTGACCGTCACGCTCAGCAATGGCGATCAAGTCACCATCGCCGCAGGCCAGACCCAGGTCGAGTACAAGGCTCCCGCCCAAGGCGACGATGTCTTCAAGGATTCCGGCTCGCTCACCTTGGGCATCAGCAACGCCACCGTTACCGGGAAAACCTTCGAGAACCTTGAGCTCGGTGGCAGCGCCACCGTGCAGATCAGCGATACCCAGAGCGAAGTGGTCGCCACCCTCACGGCGGACAAGACCACCGTCACCGAAGGCGGGCAGGTCACCTATACAGTCACCCTGAGCAATGCCCAAGGCCTCTCCGTCACGGGGCATGAGGGCTTGGTGTTTACGCTTTCCGACGGCACCACCGTCAGCGTTCCTGCGGGCAGTGCCAGCGGCACGGCCACGGTTGTGGCCAAGGACGACGTCTATGTCGGCGGCCAAGCCTCCCTGGTCAACAAACTCGAGTCGGTCGCCGGTGGCGGTAACTTCGAGAAGCTGACCCTCGGCAGCAATACCCTGACGACCACTGTCACCGACGAGCCGGGGACCGGCACACCGGGTGCGGGCAACCAGGGTGACAAGGTGTCGGTCACCATCGTCAGTAACGGCGATGTCACCGAGGCCCAGCAGCCTTCGTTCACCGTGAAAGTGAACCAGGCGTTGGATCGCCCACTCACCGTCACCTTGAGCAATGGCGATCAAGTCACCATCGCTGCGGGGCAGACTCAGGTCGAATACAAGGCGCCGGCCCAAGGCGACGATGTCTTCAAAGACGCAGGTTCACTCACCGTCGGCATCAGCAACGCCACCGTGACCGGCAAAACCTTCGAGAACCTGGAGTTTGGCGGCAGCGCCACGGTGCAGATCACCGATACCCAGAGCGAAGTGGTCGCCACCCTTACAGCGGACAAGACCACCGTCAGCGAAGGCGGCCAGGTCACCTACACCGTGACCCTGAGCAATGCCCAGGGCCTCCCGGTTAGCGGCCACGGCGGCCTGACCTTCACGTTGAGCGATGGCACCAAGGTCACCGTTGCGGCAGGCAGTGCCACCGGCACAGCCACGGTTGTCGCCAAGGACGACGTCTATGTCGGCGGCCAACCCTCCCTGGTCAACAAGCTCGAGTCGGTCAGTGGCGGCGATAACTTCGAGAAACTGACCCTCGGCAGCAATACCCTGACGACCACCGTCACCGACGAGCCTGGGACTGGTACGCCCGGCGCTGGCAACCAGGGCGACAAGGTCTCGGTCACCATCGTCAGCAACGGCGATGTCACTGAAGCCCAGCAACCGTCGTTCACTGTGAAGGTGAACCAGGCGCTGGACCGTCCATTGACCGTCACCTTGAGCAACGGAGACCAGGTCACCATTGCCGCTGGCCAGACGCAGGTCGAATACAAAGCCCCGGCCCAAGGCGACGATGTCTTCAAAGACTCCGGCTCACTCACCGTTGGCATCAGCAATGCCACCGTCACCGGCAAGGCCTTCGAGAATCTGGAGTTCGGCGGCAGCGCCACCGTACAGATTAGCGACACCCAGAGCGAAGTGGTCGCCACCCTCACAGCGGACAAGACCACGGTCACCGAGGGCGGACAAGTCACGTACACCGTCACCCTCAGCAACGCCCAGGGCTTGTCGGTCACGGGGCACAGCGGCCTGACCTTCACGCTGAGCGATGGCACCAAAGTCACCATCGCAGCGGGTAGCGCCACCGGCACAGCCACCGTGGTCGCCAAGGACGACGTGTATGTCGGCGGCCAGCCGTCGCTGGTCAACAAACTTGAGTCGGTGAGCGGCGGGGATAACTTCGAGAAGCTCACTCTCGGCAGCAATACCCTTACCACCACTGTCACCGACGAGCCGGGTACCGGTACGCCGGGGGCTGGCAACCAGGGCGACAAGGTTTCGGTCACCATCGTCAGCAATGGTGATGTCACCGAAGCCCAGCAACCGTCGTTCACCGTGAAGGTGAACCAGGCGCTGGACCGTCCACTCACCGTCACCTTGAGCAATGGCGATCAAGTCACCATCGCTGCCGGCCAGACTCAGGTCGAGTACAAAGCGCCCGCCCAAGGCGACGATGTCTTCAAAGACTCCGGCTCACTCACCGTAGGCATCAGCAATGCCACCGTCACCGGCAAAACCTTCGAGAATCTGGAGTTCGGCGGCAACGCCACCGTGCAGATCAGCGATACCCAGAGCGAAGTGGTCGCCACTCTCACGGCGGACAAGACCACCGTCACTGAAGGCGGGCAAGTCACCTATACCGTGACCCTCAGCAATGCCCAAGGCCTCTCCGTCACGGGGCATGGGGGCTTGGTGTTCACGCTTTCCGACGGCACCACCGTCAGCGTTCCTGCGGGCAGTGCCAGCGGCACGGCCACGGTCGTGGCCAAGGACGACGTCTATGTCGGCGGCCAGCCGTCGCTGGTCAACAAGCTCGAGTCGGTGAGCGGAGGCGACAACTTCGAAAAACTGACGCTTGGCAGCAATACGGTTACCACCACCGTCACCGATGAACCTGGGACAGGTACGCCTGGCGCGGGTAACCAGGGCGACAAGGTCGTGGTCACTATCGTCAGCAACGGCGACGTGACCGAGGCCCAGCAGCCAAGCTTTACCGTGAAGGTGAACCAGGCACTGGATCGCCCATTGACCGTGACCCTCAGCAATGGCGACCAAGTCACGATTGCTGCTGGCCAGACCCAGGTCGAGTACAAAGCCCCGGCCCAAGGCGAGGATGTCTTCAAAGACGCAGGTTCGCTCACCGTCGGCATCAGCAATGCCACCGTGACTGGCAAGACCTTCGAGAACCTGGAGCTCGGCGGCAGCGCGACTGTACAGATCAGCGATACCCCCAGCGAAGTGGTCGCCACCCTCACAGCAGACAAAACTACCGTGGCCGAAGGCGGCCAGGTCACCTACACCGTCACCCTTTCCAATGCCCAAGGTCTCCCGGTTAGCGGCCACGGTGGCCTGACCTTCACCCTGAGCGACGGCACCAAAGTCACCGTCGCAGCGGGCAGCACCACCGGCACGGCCATCGTCACCGCCAAGGATGACGTCTACGTCGGCGGTCAGCCGAGCATCGTCAACAAGCTCGAAAGCGTCACCGGTGGCGATAATTTCGAGAAACTCACGCTCGGCAGCAACACCGTCACCACCACCGTCACCGATGAAACCGGCTCCGGCACGCCCGGCGCAGGCAACCAGGGCGACAAGGTCTCGGTCACCATCGTCAGCAATGGCGATGTCACCGAGGCCCAGCAACCTTCGTTCACCGTGAAGGTGAACCAGGCATTGGATC